>JAVBTU010000334.1:0-11103 GCA_031556015.1 Thermoguttaceae bacterium | reverse complement strand
GGAATGATGTTCGTCAACATACAGCTGCCGCAGAACGCCTCGATGGAGCGGACGAACAAGGTCATCGCGCAGGTCAGCGAACACTTGCTCCAAACCGAGCCTGACGCCATCGAAGGGGTCATGGGCATCGGCGGCTTCAGCTTCGCCGGAGCGTCGCAGAACGCCGGAATCCTGTTCATCGCGTTCAAGCCGTTCGAGCAGCGGACCAAGCCGGGAACCGACCTTTTCAGCGTCTATATGCGCGCAACGGAATACGTCAAGACGATCACCGAGGCCCAGGTCACGGCGGACGTTCCGCCTTCGATTTCCGAGCTCGGACTCTCCTCCGGCGTCGACTTTTATCTGCTGGACCGCGCGGGACTCGGGCACGAAAAACTGGTCGAATCGCAAAACCAGCTCATCGGCATGGCGATGGACAGCGGAAAGTTCGCTTTCGCGATGCCGTTCAGCTTGCCGGACGAACCGCAGTACCGCATTACGTTCGACGAGGAAAAAGCCCGGATGCTCGCCGCGGATCTTTCCGACGTGAACGGCACGATGTCGATCGCCTGGGGCTCGGCGTATGTGAACGATTTCATCGACCGCGGTCGCGTCAAGCGGGTTTTCGTGCAAGGTGACGCCGGTTCTCGTTTGACGCCGGAAGATCTCGACAAATGGTACGTCCGGAATTCGCACGGAAACATGGTGCCATTTTCAGCGTTCACGTCCGGGGAGTGGATTTCCGGGTCGCCGAAACTCTCGCGGTTCAACGGTTTCGGCGGCATGGAAGTCGTCGGCTTTCCCGCTCCCGGCGTCAGTTCGGGGGACGCGATGAACACGCTTTCGGATCTTGTCAAGAAATTGCCACGCGGATTCGACCTGGCTTACGCCGGGCTTTCCTTCGAGGAGCGCCGTGCCGGAAGCCAGGCGATGTTTCTGTACGGAACTTCGCTGCTGATCGTGTTCCTCTGTCTGGCCGCGTTGTACGAAAGCTGGTCGGTCCCTGCCGCGGTGATGCTCGTCGTCCCGTTCGGCGTTTTCGGAGCGATCGGCGCAACGATGTTGTTCGGTCTGGAAAACAACGTGTATTTTCAGGTCGGAATGCTGACCGTGATGGGACTGTCGGCCAAAAATGCGATTTTGATCGTCGAGTTTGCCAAGAGTTTGTACGAAAAAGAAGGCTTATCGCTCTTTGACGCCGCCGTGACCGCGGCTCGAATGCGACTGCGGCCGATCATCATGACGTCGATGGCGTTCATCCTCGGCGTACTGCCGATGATGTTTTCCCACGGGGCGAGCATGATGAGTCAACTTTCGCTCGGTACCAGCGTGGTCGGCGGAACGCTCGCCGCGACGTTCCTGGCGGTGTTTTTCGTCCCTCTGTTTTACGTTCTCGTCGCGGGAATATTCACACGCCGGCATGCCGACCCGCCTGAACGGGAAGTTAGCCCCGTCGCCAGCGACGGGCCGCGCACGCATGAAACACCGATCTGACCGCGGTTCGCAGGCGAACCGGCTCACGGGAAAAGAAAAAGAAAGAGTCTCATGGACGTTTTTCCAAGTGCGTCGTAAAATGTCGACGAACCAAAGGGAGCATTCCAAACGGAACAATTGTCAAACGTCCTCCATGCTGAAAATCGTCCATCTGACCGCGTCCCCATTTTTCGGAGGTCCTGAACGGGTTATTCTCGACATCATCCGCACACAGCGGGAAAACGAGGCTCCTCTGGAAAATCTCGTCCTTTCGTTTGCGGAAAACGGAAATTGCGAGCCGTTTCTCGAAGCCGTGAAGAAATCCGGCTTCGAAGGAATCCGCTTACCGCACGATATGCCGCATTTGATCGCCGCGAAAAACGATTTGGTCCAAATTCTTCGGGAGCGGAAAATCGATTTGCTTTTCGCTCACGGGCATAAATCGCGAATGGTCGGCTGGTGGGCGGCCCGGCAGGTCGGGATCCCGATCGTCGGCGTTTCACACGGTTGGACCTGGCAGGATTGGAAAACATCACTTTACGAGAGAATCGACCAGTGGATGCATCGACGTATGGACAAAGTCGTTTGCGTTTCCCAAGGCCAGGCCGATAAAGTGATCCGCTGCGGAACGCCGAAAGAGCGCGTCGTCGTGATCCGCAACGCGATTTCCACGGCCCGATTCGAGCAAGAGCCGGATCCGACGTATCGGGAAGCGATCCTGTCCCGATTTCCGAACGAAAAGAAGCCGACGCTCCTGCTCGGCGGGGCGGGACGGTTGAGTCCTGAGAAAGGATTCGACATATTGATTCGCGCCGTCGAAATTCTTGCGCAAAAGTGGACCGACCTCGATTTCGGTGTCGTGATTTTCGGCGAAGGGTTTTTACGCGAACCGCTCCAGGAACAGTTGCTCCGCTCCACGGTCGCCGACAGGACGATCCTCTTCGGGTTTACGAGCGAACTGGATCGATTTTTGCCACATTTGGATATTTTCGTGCAGTCGTCGCACACCGAAGGGCTTCCCTGCGTGCTTTTGGAGGCGATGGCCGCGAAGGTGCCGATCGTCGCAACGGAAGTCGGCGGAACCGGCGAAGTGGTCGTCCCGCACGAAACGGGGCTCCTCGTTCCCGCCGCCGATCCGCAGCGGCTCGCCGATGCACTTGCGGAGCTTTTACGCGACCCGGACAAGCGACGACGCATGGGACTGGCCGCGAAAGAGCGGGTCGAGCGGCACTTCACGTGCGCCGAACAGGCGAAACAGTACGCGGAATTGGCCGAAACGGTTTGCCGGGCGCGGGGATAAGACGCGGAGTATCGGCTAAAAATGTTTTTTTCCATTTTGAGATCATGTCCGAAGTTCCTAAAAAACGGTGGTTAAAGCGTGTTTTTTACGCGGTTTTGCTCTTGTGCGTCCTCTTTTTGTTTTGTGTGCCGACGATGCTGTTCACGGATATTCCGCCGCGGATTTCCAAGGAGACGACGTATCTGACCGAGCCGTTGACCGCCGACGGCAAACGGATCGATTACTTCCTCGCGTTGGAGCAGCGACGTTATCCGCCGCAGATGCAGACCGACGACAACGGAGCCCGGCTGATCGCCCAGGCGTTCGGACCGCCGAAAGAGATGACGGATCCGCTCCTTCGCGCCCAGTATTACGAAAAACTCGGCCTTTCCCCGACGCATACTCCGACGACGCCGTATATTGATCTTTGGGCTTACGCCAAAAACCGGTTCGCGGTGGAACCGGAGCTTCTTGAGGAAATGAAATCGCTTTGCCGTGAACTGAAAATCGCCGAAGTTCGGGAAAAGTGGGACGACTTGAAAAAAGAACGAACCGCCGAGATCGAAGCCGACGCCGCTTTGACGCCGGAACAGAAGGAAAAGAGACTCGCCGACCTCCAAGCCGAAGCGGAAGCCGACACCGCGAACCAAATCGCCGGAATTGAGGCCGGTGTAATGAACGACTCGGATATCACGAGTTATTTCGTCTACGATTACAAAAAGAAATCCGCGTTTCCCTTGCTAGAGCCGTGGTTGGTTGAAGCCGGCCCCGCGCTGGACATCATCGCCGAAGCGGTTCGCAAGCCGTGTTTCGTGATTTCCCGGGTCAGGCACTCGGATCAAAATCCACTTATCGAAACATCTTTCATCGGCGATGTCCAAACACACCGCGATTTTACCCGGTCGTTGCAATCCCGGGCTTTTTATCGTCTCGAAAACGGGGAGATCGACGGCGCGATCGATGATATCATCACGATCCGTCGCCTGGGTCGGCTCGGCGGAAATCTGGGAATGATGATCGATTCCCTCGTCGGACAGGCGATCGAAGGGATCGGCGTTGCTTTTGGTCTGAACGGCAACCCCGACGCTCCGATGAGTACCGAGCAAATCGAACGGTATTTACAGGAGATCGACGCGTTGCCGCAAAAAATCGATGTCGCGCTGATTGCCGAAAATGAGCGGCTTTTCGCACTGGACTTTATCCAGTTCATTGCCTTTTCTCCCGATCGTGCACAAGAACTTTCCGACTTTATCGATTCCACTTTTTCCGTGAGCGGTGCCAGTGGGTCCTTTTTTTCTCAGGCTCCCGCATGGATCATCGGACGTCTGGGATACAACTGGAATCTCGTACTTAAACAAGTCAACCAGGAATTCGATCATGCTTCCGATCCCCTTACCGCGGCTTCTGTTTCCAAACGATCGAACAATCCGCTGGTTTGGCTCGGAACGAATACCCGCTCTCGTGAACTCGGCATTTTGCTCGGGGAAATGTCGACGCTGCATTATACCTACAACGAAAGTACTCGTCGCTCTGAATGCATTGAGCGGATCCAGCGGATCATCCTTGCGATGTTGCTTTTCGAGCGGCAGCACGGCACGCTTCCGCCGGCGTTTACGGTTGACGCGGCGGGAAAGCCGCTGCACGGTTGGCGGGTGTTGCTCCTGCCGTATCTCGGGGAGAAGGAGTTGTACGATAAAATCCGGCTCGACGAGGCGTGGGACAGTGAGCATAACCGGCAGTTTCACCAAACGACGGTCGCCGCTTATCAATGTCCCAGCGCAGTTCTGGACAGCGAAACTCACGGCGTCACAACCGCCGAAGGGGGCACGAATTACACCGTGATCGTCGGGGACGAAACGCCGTTCGGAGCGGACGGACAGGGACGTTTAGCCAAAGATTTCGGGCCGTGTACGATTCTCGTTGCCGAACATCGCGATTTCGTCCCCTGGATGAAGCCGGATGCCGATGTTTCGCAAGTCGACGCGGAATCGTTCATTGCCGCGACCGGTTCGCAGATCGGAAGTTTTCATGTCCTCGGTGCGAATTTCGGTTTCCTCAGCGGATCGGCTTGCTTTCTGCCGAACACGCCGTCGCCGGACCACCTGAGAAAACTCCTGCGAGGAACCGCGAAAAAGATTTGGTAATCGTTCGTTTAAAGAGCCGCATACGCAGCGCAGCGAAGTTTGCGGAACAGTGAAAGGTTGCCCCCGCCCCTGTTCCGCAAGTTACGTCGGAGTACCGCCTCCACTTGCGGCTCTTTCACCACTTCTTTTCCCACTGCGCGATTTGGCCCCGGATCTCCTCGTGGGACGGAATCAGTCCGAGCCGCTGGTCGGTCTCGAACTCGTCTTCCAGTTCGCGGAGCTGCTCTCGAACCTCGACCATCGCCGCTTCGGAAAGACGGTCCACGAACGTGATCCCCTTGAGGTGATCGGTTTCATGCTGGACGGCCCTGGCCAAAAGTCCTTTCCAGGTAAAGCGTTGCGGTTTGCCGTCGAGGGAGATTCCTTCCAGTTCGATTTGAGTAGCGCGAATCACCGGGGCGCGAACTTCCGGAAAACTCAGGCAGCCTTCCTCGTCTTCTTCTTTTCCTTTTTTCTTCTGGATCACCGGATTGAGGAACACGTATTCGTCCTCTTTTTTCTCCCGGTCGCCGGACGCGTTCATCACGAAAAATTGGAACGGAATTCCGACCTGGTTCGCCGCCAGGCCGACGCCGTCGGTTTCGTACATCAACTCGAACATCTCGTCGACGATCCGTTTCAACTCCGCGTCGATTTTCATAATCGGTTTGGACTTGTATTGCAGGATCGGGTGGGGATATTTTTTGATCGTCAGTTTATCCAAGGAAAACGCTCCGGACAATGAGAAAGGAAGAGGAATGGAAAACGGCTCCATTTTATCCGGAACGTTCATTTCGGCAAGCCGCCGTCGCCGACGGAGCGTCTCATTCTTCAATGTTGGTGTATTCGTCCCAACTTTTGATGCGAAGGTTTTCACGGGGAACCCGGCAGATCGACTGCAAAAACGCCGATGCCAATCGGGCGTTGGTCAGCAGCGGAATATTGTAATCGACCGCCCCGCGGCGAATCGCGTAGTCGTTGTACAGTTCCGACTGCGTCAAATCCTTGGGGATGTTCACGACCAGTTCGACCTTGTGATCGCGGAGCAGGTCCAGGGCGTTCGGGTGCGCTTCCTCGTCCGGCCAACCGACCGATTCGACGTTGATACCATGTTCGCCGAGAAACATCGCCGTGCCCCGGGTCGCGTACAATTTGAACCCGTGCGCGGCCAGCAGCCGGCAATCGCCGAGCAGTTCCGCCTTCGCTTTCGCGGGGCCGGTGGAAAGGAGCACACTTTTTTGTTGCGGCAATTTATACCCGACGGAAAGCATCGATTTGAGGATCGCTTCGGAAAAATCCTCGCCGAGACAGCCGACTTCACCCGTGGACGCCATTTCGACGCCGAGAATCGGGTCCGCTTTGGCAAGTCGGGAAAAGCTGAACTGCGGCGCCTTGATGCCGACGTAATCGAGGTCGAACGCGGATTTGTTCGGCGGCTCGACCGGCAACCCGAGGATCGCCTTGGTCGCCAGTTCGATCAGGTCGATCTTGAGCACCTTCGAGACGAACGGAAAACTCCGTGACGCCCTGAGGTTGCATTCGATCACCTTGATATCATTGTCCTTCGCCAAAAGCTGCATGTTGAACGGGCCGGTGATGTTCAAGGCCCGGGCAATCCGACGGGAAATCTTCTTGATCCGGCGGATCGTTTCGATGTACAGTTTTTGCGGCGGAAAGACGATCGTCGCGTCGCCGCTGTGGACTCCCGCGAACTCGACATGCTCCGAAATCGCGTACGCGATCATCTCGCCTTTGTCGGCGACGGCGTCGATCTCGATCTCCTTCGCGTCGAGAATGAATTCCGAAACGACGACCGGATGCTTTTTCGACACGTTCGCGGCGAGTTTGAGGAAGTGATCGAGTTCGTCCCGGTTCGACACCACGTTCATCGCGGCGCCGCTGAGTACGTACGACGGGCGGACGATCACCGGGAAGCCGACTTCTTTGGCGAATTCGTGGATTTCCTCCAGCGACGAGAGTTCCTTCCATCGCGGCTGATCGACGCCGAGTTTGTCGCACAGCGACGAAAATTTATGCCGGTCCTCCGCCTGGTCGATTGATTTCGGATCGGTTCCGAGGATCGGGATTTTCTGGTCGTAAAGCCTCATTGCCAGGTTGTTCGGCGTCTGCCCGCCGGTTGACACCACGATCCCTTTCGGCATTTCCAGCTCCGCGATGTCCATGACCCGTTCGAGGGAAAGTTCGTCGAAATAGAGTCGGTCGCACAAATCGTAGTCGGTGGACACCGTTTCCGGGTTGCAGTTGATCATGATACCGGTGTATCCGTTCTTGCGAATCGCCTTGACCGCCCCGACGCAGCACCAGTCGAACTCGACGGACGAACCGATTCGATACGCCCCGGACCCGAGTACGATCACGCTCTTGCCGTCGCGGGGGAATTCAATGTCTTGTTCCGAAGCGTGGTACGTCAGGTAAAGATAGTTCGCCTTGGCCGGGTATTCCCCCGCGAGGGTGTCAATTTGGTTGACGTAAGGAATGATGCCACGTTTTTTCCGCTCTTGCCGGGTCGCGTGGATCGCCTGGTCCGGTTCGACTTTGCCGTGAAGCACGGAGCGACCGATCTGGAAGTCGGAAAACCCTTTCTTTTTGGCGGTCAAAAACAGTTCGTCCGGAATCTTTTCGAGAGAATCGTATTTGCGGAGTTCCTTGTTGGTGTCACATATCGATTTCAGTTTTTCAAGGAACCAACGGTCGATCATCGTCAGTTCGTGGATTTGATCGACCGTGAGCCCTTCGTTAAACGCCTGGGCAACGGCGAAGATTCTTGTATCGGTCGGGTTTTCGAGCGAATCCTTGATGTCCGTGAAATGCAAGTCGCGGTTGGCGACGAAGCCGTGCATTCCCTGCCCGATCATGCGGAGTCCTTTTTGAATCGCTTCCTCGAACGAGCGGCCGATCGACATCACTTCGCCGACGCTTTTCATACTTGAGCCGATTTGCTTGGACACGCCTTTGAATTTCGACAGGTCCCAGCGAGGAATCTTGACGATGATATAATCGAGGGCCGGTTCGAAGCAGGCGGTCGTCGTTTGTGTGATCGCGTTCTTGATTTCGTGGAGACCGTATCCGAGCGCGATTTTCGCGGCGACCATCGCCAAGGGGTATCCGGTCGCCTTTGACGCCAGGGCGGACGACCTTGAAAGCCGGGCGTTGATTTCGATGACACGGTAATCTTCCGAATGCGGATCGAGCGCGAATTGGATGTTGCACTCGCCGACGATGCCGACGTGTTCGGTGATCCGGATCGCGAGTTCCCGGAGTTTCTGATTTTCGGACGCGCTGAGCGTCTGGACCGGCGCGACGACGATGCTCTCGCCCGTATGGATGCCGAGCGGGTCGAAGTTCTCCATGCTCGCGATCGTGAAGCAGTTGCCGAAGCGGTCGCGGACGATTTCGTACTCGATTTCCTTCCAGCCGCGGAGCGATTTTTCGATGAGCACCTGGCTGGTGAACGAAAGCGATTTTGACACCATCGTGCGAAGCTGCTCCTCGTTGTCGCAAAAGCCGGAGCCTTGCCCGCCGAGTACGTAAGCGGCCCGGACGATCACGGGATAGCCGAGCGTTTCGGCGGCCTTGACGGCGTCATCGACCGATTCGACCGCCTGGGACGCGATGGTCTTTACGTCGATCTCGTTGAGTCGGCGGATGAACAGGTCGCGGTCTTCCGTGTCGATGATCGTTTGAACCGGCGTTCCGAGCACCCTGACGCCATGCTGCTCCAATACGCCGTTTTTATAAAGCGCGATCCCGCAGTTGAGCGCCGTTTGCCCGCCGAAGGCGAGCAGGATGCCGTCCGGTTTTTCCTTTTTGATCACGTCGGTCACGAACTCCGGCGTCACGGGCAGGAAGTAGACCCGATCCGCGATGTCCTGCGACGTTTGGATGGTCGCGATGTTCGGATTGATCAGGACCGTTTCGATCCCTTCTTCCTGAAGCGCCTTGAGCGCTTGCGAACCGCTGTAATCGAATTCCCCGGCTTCGCCGATCTTAAGGGCGCCGGAACCGAGAACCAAAACTTTTTTCAAACCGTGGTTGATCATGGGAGCAGGTGATAGGTGATAAGTGAAAGGTGATAGTGATTTGCTACGGCGTCGACGGTGATGTTATGCGCTTGTTGGGGGAGGTCTAAAAATGTGCGGTGGAGATTGTTAGCTAATCGGTGCGGTGTCAGCGACATATACTTTTACAAGTTCTTGGGGAATCCATAGAAAATCCTTGTCGGTCGTGAGCAGTGCCAACTCCAAAGAGCCGGCGGTCGCGGCGATCCATAAATCATTTTGACCGATGGTGTATCCCAGTTTGCGGGATAGCACGGCTAAATCCTTGTAGTACTGCACAACCTTTATATCGAAACGGTCAAAGACATGTAATTGATTCACGACCTCATCCAATCTTGCGATTTTCTCTTGTCCCCATTGATTGTAGATTGCAAAAACAAGTGATTCCGCGTAGTTCACGATGGAGATCGATAACTTTCCTTCACGCTTGGTAAGGGAGTATTCGCTCTCGATTCGCTGACTGACCTCATTTTTTCTCGCATAGTGGAGCAAAATATTGGTATCGAGAAGAATTTCTTGATCGTTAGGGATCATCCGAAAATCTCCTTGAATTCAACAAGCGAGTTCGCGAACTCTTCTTCCGAATCGTCGCCGGGCCAAGGAGTTAATTGCTCCCAAACGGCGGAGAAACATTTTTCACCGGATTCTGGTTTCAAGAGCCGTTGACGCCGCTGTTCCGTGGTGAGACCCGGTTGCCGAAAATCTTCGTTCGGCATATGCAAAGCCAGAGTCTCGGCGTTTGGTAAGTCTGTCGTTGAACTCATAATGACTCTTTGTTGAAAGCTGAGTTGACGGAGGAGAAATTTCAAGGCGGATCGGTAGAATGAAAATCATGGGATCGGGTAATTATTGTCGCCACTGCTCTTTGTCGCGAACGATTCGAAATCCGTCCCGGATAAATAAGGCAAATATCGTACGGATGCGTCCGCGAATCCGACATTTCCAACGCCGCCGTGATGCGAACTGATCCCTTTGCATATGGGGAATTCATAAAAAACTGATCCCACGGCATCGAAATTCAAATCTTTCGGCTCCATCCACAGGAAATGATCCAGTGTTTCCACGACCAGGAATGTATGTGATGTCCCGTCCGTAATATCGCTTAATGTCGTACAGTTGCTCCCGTTGGAAATCGTGTCTTCGCCCGTGATGAACACGTACGACGTTTCCCCATTCTTTCGCTTTTGCGGATCCGAAGGACAGCCGTAGATGTTCGGTATTTTCGCGTGGAATTTGGTGTTATGCTGACTGTTCCACGGTTCGTCGAGGCGGATTTGACCGTAAAGGTCCCGTTCGCCGAGAAAAGGGAGTATCAACACCCGCCAACTGTGCATCGGCTGATTCCGGGCATCGGTCGTATATGCCGGCGGAAACGATCCGTACTGTTCGTGATAATTATACAACGCCATTTGGATCGATCCGATATTCGCTTGACATTGATTTTTGTCGTACTCCCCTTTGGCTTTGTGGAGCAGTTGAACGAGCAACGTCACGGAAACGCCAAGGACGATACCCAAGACGAGTCCATACGAAAAAGACTTGATCGGATATGTGATGATGCTCACTTGAGTCGTCATGGTTGATAATGTGTTTTTTTACCACAGAGAGCGCTGAGGATACAGAGGAAGAAAGAAAAGCCGAAACCAAAATCTCTGTGCTCTCTGCGCTCTCTGTGGTGTTAAAAAAAGGCTCAAAATATTGGTGTCAAAATAGCTGCCGCATTTGTCGGTCGAAATCACCCCGCGCTTACGCTCTTGCAGTACCACACATCTTTTTTTGTTTTTGTTCGTCTAATACCTCAGGTCACTCACAGAAACCTTATTTTTTTGAGGGAAAACAACCTCAGTAGCGTCAAACATCCCTTTCGCACAACCTTATTACCTTATTCCAAGGGCGTGAATAAGGTAATAAGGTTTGTTCTTTGTCGAATTTCGCTACTGAGGTTGTTTTATCAAACAAAATAAGGTGAAAATAAGGTTCTCCGAATCTGTCCGATAAACTTGTGTGGTACAACGAGCGATCACGCTTGGGGCTGGTATTGAATGTGGAATTTATTATGGCTCTATTTCTTACTGTGACATAGCTGTGACATTTTGCGGATTGATAATGTAGTGGTTTGTCGTCGTTTTGTTCGTGATCGTGAATTTCGGGGAAAACATCGTTGTTTATC
>JAVBTU010000357.1:0-4181 GCA_031556015.1 Thermoguttaceae bacterium | reverse complement strand
GTTTTGATACGAATGTTGCGGCGTCAAATCAAGTTTCGCCGCGAACCGGTCCTCGCTTTGCGGAGAATGACACCGTACGCAGCGGTCGTCCAAAATCGGTTGGATCAACTCCGTGTACTTCAGCGGCCAACTACCGTTCGGGTCCGGCGTCAAGCGGGACGGTTCCCGGAGCGCGGCTTTCGGGATTTGCATCGTCGGCGGGGTCGACTCGCGGTTTTCGTGACACCCGATGCACGTCGCCTGTTCGCCCGGCATAAGGTACGCGAGCGAACGCATCGTCTGGATCGCGACGCCGTTTTCGTCCAACGCCTGGAAAAAGTACGGAATCCCGGACGGAACCTTGAAGTACGCCGAACCGTCTTCTTCGACCGGGACGGTTCCGAGGACGAATTTGCCGGTCTCTTCGCTGGAAACGCCGAGGCTCGGCACGTTCATGTGCGGCTGCGTTTTCGGGACCGTCGCGACGATCCGAAGCCGGCGTACGCTTTGCTTTTCCCGGGTAAAACCGTATTGTCGCAACCCTTCGTAAACGTCCTGGACGAGAAACTCCCCTTCCTGCGGACCGTCCCAGTCGACTTCGCTCGGCAAAACCGGCGGTACGGTTCGCGCTTGCAGCGGAATCGGATTCATCGAGGAAATATTATCGTCCCGATAAAGCAGTTCCAGATTTCCAAACCGGTCGTAATAGTACAGGCCCATCGCGTTGGACGGGTTTTCCTCTTCGTTGGAGACCCGGCAATGCGGCGGAAGTTTTTTGTCGCTCCAACTGACCAGGTAATAATCCTCGGACAGCGGCCAGGGGTTCGCGTAAAAATGCTCCGGCCAACCTTCCGTTTCCGGGTAAACGACTTCCGGCGTGATCCGCTCGATCGGGGTGTCATATTCGGTCCCTTTGCTCCGGTCCAGCAGCACGAGCGAGCCGCCGAAATTGGAATGGTGCGCCGACGCGACGAAAATCATCTTCGTCGAATCTGGAATCGGACGCGGCTCGATCGGAACTTGCGGTTTAACCGTGTAATTGCCGTACAACAGTTGGGCTTTGGTCCCGTCGGGATTGGTCGACCACAAACTGAAGAAATGCCCGTTGAACCGGTCGATGTAGTCCCAGCGGGTGTAGGCGAGCCGTCCGTCGTTCATCAGCGACGGAGTCCATTCGAAATTTTCGAACGCGGAAATCTGCCGGAGCGTTTTCCCGTCCGGATCGAGACTGTGGAGCGTGAAGACCGGGACGGGCCGGAAATCGTCGCCGCCGCAGCGAACGTACGAATTCGGCAAATCGGCCCGGGCGACCGCTGCCGCATCGAAAACGCCGGTCTGCAATTCCTTCCCTTTGCGGGTCGAAAGGAACACGATTTCCCCGGTCGGCAGATACCGGGCGTCGAAGTCGTCGTATTTTCCGAACGTCAATTGCCGCCAACGACCGGTCGCGATCTCCATTTCGTACAGGTGGAAGAACGACTCCTCGGCGATGTTGTCTTTATTCGTCTTGTCGGACACGTCGGACAAGTTCGGGTCGTATTTCGCGTACGAGAACAGGATTTTCGTTCCGTCGAACGACAGGTCGGGCCGGAAGAACGTTCCGTCGGGCCAGTCGGCCGTGAGATTGACGCACTCCGGCTTTATGACGCCGGTGTCCGAAGCGAAATTCTTGAGCAGACAAATCGAACCGCCCCCACGCTGCCACCAGCAGTAATACTGGTCGGACATGTGCGGAAACGACGCCGGCGCGTGCTTGGCGAAAACGATCCGATCGAAATTCAGCAGTGGGTTTTTGAAAACCAGAGCGCGAATCGCTGCCCGAAGCGCGTAATAATCGCTTTCGGAATCGCCGGAGCGGTTCGCTTCGATTTTTTGAAACACGGCTTCCGCGGCGGACACGTCGATCCCTTTCCGGCGCAGATCTTCGGCCAGTTTCCTGCCGCTTTCCAAGGTTCGCTTCACGGCACGCTCGAAAGTTTTCGTTTCGGAATCCTGGAGAGAGTGTCGGTACGACCATTGGCTGGTACTGCTTTGCGTCGCGGCCTTGCCGAGCGCGAGATTCGTTTCCGGACCGAATTCGACGCCGGGCGGATAGACTTCGACTTCATCGAGGTGAAAATAGGAGGTTCCTTCGAGCGATAGTTTCAAAAATCGTCCCTGAACGTTTTGGCCCGACAGATCGACGACGAGCGGTTGGGAATCGGTTGCGCCGTAGAACATGGTTCCGTCGTTTTGCCAGAATTTCGTCCAATTTTGGCCGTCTTCGGAAATCGACGCGATCAGGAACCGGTTGCGTTCGCCGCATGCGTCGCAGCGGTTGAACAGGCGAATCGTTCCGAGCGAAACTGAACGACCGAAATCGAGCGTCCACCACGGATCCGGCTCGTTTTCCGTATGAAATCCCCATTTCCCGTCGATCTTTCCGTCGACGCCGCCCAGCGCGTCGTCTTCGACGGAGATCGTAGGCGTGAGAACTTCGTCCCCGAATCGGAGTTCCGCTTGTCTTTTCCAGTCGCGGAGCAGATCATTATCGTCGCCGTACACCGGTCCGACGAGCCAACCGAAAATCAGAATTCCCCAAAAAACGCGCATGGTCGTGAAGTCGGTAAGAGTCTTGAAAATCAACCTTCGTCCTTTATTTTAGAACACGACAAGGCGCGATGCAAGAGACGCGATGCGTAAGCGGAGAAAACTGCAAAGTCACTTTTTGATAGGATCAACAATGATGAAACAGGATGGATTGAGTGAAACAAAGCAAAATCGAAAAATGTAAAAGGAAGCAAAACGTAATTTCGATTTCTCAACAATCCTGTCCATCTTGTTTAGGCTGTCAAATTTTAAACTTTGCAGTTCTCTTGTGGAAGGGTAAAGTTTTGATTGACGTTTTCGAGCAGCGTGAAACTGCTATAATCAGCGTTGGTTTTTGATGTATTTACGATGTCCACGTCATCAATTGAACGTAAAAATTACTTTTCTCCATGTTCCGCCTCGCACTGTACTGGCAAATCCTTTTCGCAATCTTCATGGGCTGCGGATTCGGATATTGCTTCCCGGAGCAGGTCGGTTACGTGTCCTGGCTCGGCGACCTGTTCATGCGATTACTGAACATGGTCGTCATTCCATTGGTTTTCTGCTCGCTGGTGTCGGCGATTACCGGTATAAAAACCGGCGGCAAACTCGGTCGGCTCGGTGTCAAAACGGTCGCCATCTATCTGCTCAGCTCCCTGCTTGCGATTCTGACCGGGCTTGCATTGGTCAATCTGATCCAGCCCGGCGTCGGTGTCGACGTTTCACGCGGTAATGATGCCGTCGTCATGAATCTCGAAACGAAACCGCTTCGGGAAACGCTCCTCGATATCGTTCCGAAAAATCTTTTCACCGATATGGCGGCGGGAAACCTTCTTCCGATCGTGGTTTTCGCGATTCTGTTCGGTCTCGTTCTCGCCCGATTGCGACATGAAACGATGGATCAAGGGCAAATGGTCGAAAAAGACGGAGCGCCGATCGAAACGCTCGCCCGACTGTTCGACGGCGGCTTCGCCGTCATGATGAAATTGACTTCAATCATTCTCTGCTTGGCTCCGCTGGGCGTATTCGGACTCATCGCAAAAAACATCGCTCTGTTCGGCGGTGAATCGGAAGGTTTTGCGAGGCTGGGACAAGGTTTGGGGTTACACTTTCTCACAGTTTTTTCGGCCTTGTCGATCCACCTGTTTATCACGCTTTCGCTGATGCTTTGGCTGCTCGGACGGTGTAACCCCTGGAAGCATTTGCGCAACATGAGTACGGTGCTGCTCACGGCGTTTTCGACCGCTTCCTCCAACGGCACCCTGCCTATGACACTACGCGACGTCGTCGAAAAAGACGGCGTTTCCGAAGAGACGGCAGGGTTCGTGCTGCCGCTCGGTGCGACGGTCAACATGGACGGCACCTCTCTTTACGAATGTGCCGTGGTGCTTTTCGTCGCCCAGGCTTACGGAGTCGAGCTCACCTTTTTTCAGCAGTTTTTGACCGTGTTGATGGTACTCCTGACGGGAATCGGCACGGCGGGCATTCCGATGGCGTCACTGGTCATGATCGTGATCGTTCTCAATGCGGTCGGGCTGCCGCCGGAGGGAATCGGGCTGGTCCTGGCGGTCGACCGTCCGCTGGACATGTGCCGCACGGCTGTCAACGTTTACGGAGACAGCTGCTGCGCCGTC
>JAVBTU010000421.1:0-4671 GCA_031556015.1 Thermoguttaceae bacterium | reverse complement strand
CGAGAACGGCTCGTCGAACATCGTGCCATAGCTTCATATCGGTATACATGGGTCGGGATCGTGCGAATCGTAGCGGCTAAAGGACTTGCAAGGCTCAAAGGCCTCGCAAGGTTAGCTTGCGATTCACGCGACCGGGTTGATCCAGCCCCGATTTTCAACCGGAATCCGCGACCGGAATTCTCCCCGGTTTTCGACCGGAATCCACAAGCATCGGCAAAAGGTCGAACGCTTTCTGTTTGACGTCACGGTTCGCCTCGAAAACCGCTTGACCGGAAAGGCGAATCCATTCCATCGACGGCGAGGTCGCGGAAATCTCAACGTTTGGATTCGCCTGCATTTGCCGGTACACCGCTTTCGTATTCGACGTTCCGAACCAAAGTTTGCCGCCATGTTCGACGACCAAACCGAACGGCCTGACTCGCGGTTTGCCGTCCTCGACGGTCGCAATGTAAAAGATTTTGTTTTCTTGCAGGAATTGCAGTGTTTTTTGCAGCATGTTCGTTCTCTGTTACGAATAATTTGGTTTGATTTACCAACGCCGAAAAGTCATTATACTCGATTCGCAGGCATGCGCCGAGAGCGTTTTTTTGTTTCGCGGTCCTTGAAATGATGATCACGCTGTTTTCCGAATGACGGCAAACCAGGTGTCCCATTTGGCGTCAGGATGGTCCTTCGCAAATTCCGGTTCGACCTCGGCGACGAATTCCGTGAGCGACTCGAACTCCCAGCCATCCGTGAACGCCGATTTCAAATCCTCCAACGAAATGCCCGGCAAGACGGGAACGGCATTTTTACAGTTCGATTTTTGCGATTCCTGCGGCTGGGCTTTTTGGCACATCAAAAAGAGCCGCCCGCCCGGTTCGAGAATCTTTGACAGGTTTTGAACGTGAAGCCGTTTGCGCTGTTCGTCTTCCGTGAAGACGTGAAATAGGCCGCTGTCGATCACGCTCTTGAATTTCCGGCCCCAGTCGCCGATCGTGAACGCGTCCTTGACGAGAAATTCGACGAGCAGGTTTTGCTGTGACGCCTTTTCTTTGGCCCGACGAATCGCTTCGTCGACCAAGTCGATTGCCGTAACCTGTTCGCCCCGACCCGCGAAATACAGGGCGACGCTCCCCGTTCCGCAGCCGACGTCGAGAATCGGGCCCTTGATCTTGTCGGCGTTTTCGACGAACGGCTTCTGCGGCCTGCCGATGTCCCACGGCGGCTTACCTTCGTAACATTTCGTAAATCCTTCCCGATATTCCGTGTTGTCAATACTCATGATTATTCTCCTGAGATTCGTTTTGTTGTAATTTGTGGTGCTATTCGACGATCATGTTCCGTACTTCCCGCAGCCGGTTTCGCAGGAATTCCGTCGCGTAACGTTTTCTCGAAAGTAATGTGTTGATGTTAACGCCGGTTTGTTCCGAGATTTCCCGGAATGATAAGTCTTCGAACTCCGTCATCTCGAATACCTCGCGTTGTTCCGGCGGCAGTTCCGACAGAGCATTGCGAAATTCGGTCCAGAAAAGTTCCTGCAAGTACGCGGTTTCCGGTTCGTCGCTTTTTTCCGAAGCGAGCAACTCGACGATTTCTTCCAGATCGTCGTCCTCCGAATCGGAAAACAGAAGCCCTTTCCGCTTCCGCCAGAAATCGGTGATCAGATTCCGTGCGACCCGAAAGAGCCACGGCAACGCCTGATCGACCGGCAGTGCGAGTTCATCCGTTTCCGCCAGCCGCGAGAAGACCGTCTGCAAAATATCTTCGCCGTCTTCGTGCGATTTGACTCGCCGGTGGATGAAAGTCGCGATCTTTTTGTAATACCGTGCGACAATTCCGTCGTGTCCGATGTTTTTGTCCGATGAATCATCCATGATTCTCTGCTTGTTCCGTGGGAATCGTTTCAGATTGTCGTTCACGACCTTCCGGACCGTGTTTGCCGCAGCCGCGACCATGTCCCCGACCGCCGTGGAACCGTTCATGAAATTGTTCGCGTTGTTCCGGCGTCATTTGCTCCCAGCGTTCTCTCATGCGGTTACGAAAATCGCCGCCATGTCCCATGTGCATCAGGGCATGAGCGTGTCCGAGCCCGCCGAAGAGCAGTCGCGACAGAACCAAAAGACCGATGGCTTGTAAAAAGTCGATTTGCGGCAGCCCGAAGAGAGTCGGCAAAAGCCAATTCCAAAGAAGCATGACGCCAAGACTGAAAATCGCCAGTCCTCCGACGATCATCAGCAGAAAGTGGAGGACGTGCCCCCGATGATGGTGAAATCCGTGTTCTCTCATTGTTTCCTCGTTCGTTGATTGAAGATTCATGGCATTTTACTCCAGTCGTCCGAAACCGGAAAGAAATGCCGTCTATCAAGGCAAACGAACGAGGCGGCATTTTATTTTGAGAAAAATGAAAAATTTTTTTGAGGTTTGTTTCCTTTCAATATTTTTCCCACGCTTCCACGCCGCCGGGAATGACGATGAATATCGGATGCGGCATGATCCGCTTCGCGTTTCGCAATCGCTCAGCGGCTTCAGAGTCGCGGACATCCAGCTTGATCAAGAGATGTTCCTTTTCGTACTCGATTTGTCCTCTCGTCACGGAAATCGTGATCGACTGTTTCGGCTTCACGACCT
Organism: Thermoguttaceae bacterium; assembly: GCA_031556015.1. GTDB lineage: Bacteria > Planctomycetota > Planctomycetia > Pirellulales > Thermoguttaceae > JAVBSX01. The sequence continues at coordinate 2,061 of JAVBTU010000421.1, read as the reverse complement.
TTGTTACGTCGAAATGATAGCCGCGACGTTCGGACTCGGCCAAAATTTCGGCGAGATATTGCGAGATCGCTTCGACCGGATTTTCCTGTTGCTTGAATCGTTCCAACTGTGGATGATTCCGATAGCCTTTCGTCTTGTCTTCGAGGACATGCTTCGCCAGCAGCCCTTCCCGCCAGACCGCGAGCAGGCCCTTCGTGTCGAGATACTTCGGATGCAGTGACCAAAGTCTCATGGTATGTGTTCAACAAAAAACGCGGCGTTACGAGAATAATTCATTTAATGCCGCTTCTCCCTTGACCGAGGTCAAAATCACCAGCGGGTTCCAATAGTCGCGAAAGACGGCAATATGCCCATCGCGCAGCGTCAGCACAGTCACATAACGTTGGTCGTAACGATATCCGGTCTTGGGATTGAAACCGCGACAGGTGATTTCAAGGACCGCCGAATTCGTCGAATCTTCCAAGATGCATCGCTCCAAGGTCATGGATTCAACGGAAATGGTACCGTCCAATTTCGACAGATATTCGGCAAGCTCGGCTTTGCCCTTTACGCTTTTAACCCCGTTTGGCGGGGCGTAAGGAAATTCGAACAGAATGTCATCGTCGAGAATGTCCATAAACGTAACGGCCGAAGGAGCCAGTCGCGCACCCAGCGCATCACGTATGACTTGCGTGATGTCGGAAAACATATCTTTTTGTTTTTGCATGGTACTTTCCTTTCATAAATAATGTTTGACATTTGGTTACGCAATCAGTTGGATCAACTCGGCAATCCGTTTTCCAGGATTCATCGCCGTTTCCGTTCCTTGCCTGTCCGCTTCGATGCTGTCGTTCCCGCCGGACGGCGAGCAGACCTTTCGTGTCGAGACACTTCGGATGCAGCGACCAAAGTTTCATGGCAAAAAAGAGTCGAGCATTGCGGCGAATTTCTTCTGGCTCTCGGCCTCAGCCTTCTCTTTTGTCGGAAAGCAGCAGTCGAAGATTTCCAACTCGTCGGGATCGGTATTGAAATGAACGCTCTCAAAAAACCGTCCGGAAATACCGTCGAGCGAGCCTGGAGCCAGTTCAAGCACTTGATGGGCGGCATGATATTTTCCTTCCGACGTGCTGATCTGAAAATCCTTGGCAAGACGAAATCCGAAGCGGGCATAATAGTCCGGATATCCGAAAATCACGATCGCTTTGTGCCCCATCCCGGCGGCGGATTTTATCGCATGATTGATCAAGATCGTTCCGATTCCCTGATATTGCCGCTCGGGCAAAACGCTCACGGGACCGAAAGTGAGCGTCGGATGTTCGATCCCGGAGTCTGCAACGATTTTCGAATGAGTGAAAACGATATTGCCGACGATCCTACCGTCCGAAACCGCGACGAAAGTCAATTCCGGCACAAAATCCTCGCTTTGCCGCATTTGATGGACGATCAGATGCTCGCTGCAACCGGGCACATAAAGATTCCAAAACGCTTCCCGGGTCAATTCCTCGACTTGCCGATAATCTTTTTTTTTCCTCACAACGAATTTCGATATTCATGAACGCCTATCTTTCTCAATAAATTTTTTGCTGCAATAAAAACGTGAATGGATCAGGAAACCAGTTTGACTCCGAATTCATAGGCTTGTTCCAGTTCTTTGGGAAAGACTTCCTCGTGTCTTTTGAGTTTGGCCGATATGTCCCATACGTCGGTGTCGTACTTGCTGTAATCGGCAAAATGTCTTGTATCGCAACTCAAAAATATCTTGCACGGTCCAAAGACCCGCTCCATGAAAGATTTTGTGCGATTATTGATGAACGACGTTACTCCGAATTCATCCATCTTATCTTGAGGAAGCCCCATCGTGTAAAGGAGTGCCGTCGCTTTTTTCTTTGGAGCAGGAAACGGCTTGATATTGGAGAACAAAGTATACTGAAACAGGAAACGTTCCAGAAAAGCCCGCATTTGAGCCGTCTCGGTACCGAAGTAAAAAGGCGACCCCAGCACGATCACCTCGGCTTCATGGGCGTTTTGCAGCAATGGAGACAATTCATCCTTGACGGAACAGCGACCGAAAGATTTGCCGCC
>JAVBTU010000187.1:0-7154 GCA_031556015.1 Thermoguttaceae bacterium | reverse complement strand
CGTGAACTCCGGCGAAGAGCCGCTTTGGAGTTTCTCGAACATCTCCTGGATTTTCGCGTGATCTTCCGGCGTCGCGAACACGACGAGCTTGTTGGAAACCTGATTCGGCGCAACCGCCGCGGCGGGCGCGAGCTTCTTGATCAAATCGACGACCGCCGTTCCGAAATTCTCCGATGCGTCCGTATAATAACCGTACGCCTGCATCACCGCTTTGCGATAAAGACTGTACGGCGACGTGTCGGTGAGCCCTTCCATCGAGTACGTTTCCAACGTCGGCTTCGGCTGTCCGTCGCTCCCCTTTTCGAGCATGTCGACGATCACCTTGATATTGTTCTGCTGATCTTCCGGAACGTAGTAATACAGGACGTTTCCTTCCTTATGGCCGGTTACGTTCATGAAGTTTTTCAGAATTTCCTGGACGTTTTCCGGGTCGCTGTTCTCGATTACGTAGGATCCCCACTTCGATTCCGGCGGAGCGGGAGGGGGCGCGGGTTTCTCTTCCTTTTTCGGAATCGGATTCGCGACGCTCATCGCGATCTTTTCGAGCGTCTTGATGTTAATCACCGTATCGATGATCAGCAGCGAATTGCCCGGGAGATCGAGGACTTTGCAGTACAACCCCTGGAACGGCTGTATCATCTGTTTGACGACCGCGGCGTCGCGATATTCCAGCGGGAGCGTGTACGCGACGAATTCGAAATTGCCGTGCTTGTCGATCGTATTTCTGTCGACTCGCGGCAGAAACTCCGGCGCAATCCGATCCCGTTTTAAATTGAGGAGAATCAGACTATTGTCATTGTTGACCAGGGTGTATCCGATTGCGAGCAAGCGACCGTTGATCTGGTCGAGCAGATCGGCGGGAGAGATTTCGCCCGGGCTGGTATAGGTCAACGTTCCCGGCGGCGGAGCTTGCATCGACAGTTGTTTGCCGACTTTGTCGGCGATCCACCTTAAACACTGTTCCCAAGGCTGATCCTTGAAGATCGCATGTAATCCGACCGGCTCGAAGACTTTCGGCCAGATCCGCTTTTGCTCCGGCGTCAAAAGGGCTTCGAGCTTAACGTCGCTTTCGGCGACGATTTTGTCCTGCGCTTCCACTTCGTCGACTTTCGTCTCGGCTAGCGCCCGCGCCCGTTCGATCATCAACTGCTGGACTTCATGCTTTTGCTCATCGGAAAGCCCGAGCCGTTCCTGGACGCTCGGGTGCAAAAGTTGCCCATACCCTTTTTTCGGGTCCGGCCGTTCGGAGGATACGGTTTCTTTCGGTTCTTCCGATTCCGCGGGCGGCGTCTCTTGTCCACAGCATAAAACGGCAGTTCCGAACAGAACTGCCCCAATCAGAGCGGGAAGCGTAAGCGAGCGCACCAAACTAAATAAGCGCATCATATTCACAAACAGGCTGGAAGCGTAAGCGGCGCAATCCCTTAGAGCACGGATTTTCCATCCGCACCTGTGTCGACAGGCGTCCCGCCTGCCCGAACTGACAGGAGAAAAGACCGAGCTCCGCCAAAGCGAAACCCGATACATCCAGATTATCGTCTTCCATCTTACCTGTAAAGCACAAACAATAAAATTTACCCGATCTTTTCGTTTTTACCAATCGTAAGACTCTCGTTAGCCCCGTCGCCAGCGACGGGCTGCACACGAAGGTCCGCGGCCGTCCACTACGGTTCGCAGGCGAACCGGCTAACTTGACAAACATGTGGAATTTTCCACGACTTTTTTCAAAAGAGGTGGAAAGTATTCGTGTCCCGGAAAAAACGTCAAGAAAAACGTAAATAGGTAATAGGAAATTCGACGGACATTCCGAACTCGAGTTTTGAAACGGCACGACGGATGGAAATCCGACGTGTCTATTGAAAATTTGACACGTTTTCTTATTGATCGAGAACAAATCGGCTTGACAATAAGTGATGAAACGTGTTATTGTAATTTTTGGGCACCGATCCATGTACGATTTTTTGTGTTTCCACGAACGACACAGGAATCGTCCTTTTCGGTGATCGCGGCATCGCCGCTCTTTCAAACAGTTTTCGGTGTTTCTCCGCGCCGCGACGCAACCGAATGCGACGCGTCGACGGTTGAACGCCGGAAGTATTTCATTCGACTTCACGCTGAACAATTTAGGGGTATCTCATGAACAGCACCGCAGTTTATGCGCACGAAATCGGTGCGCGCCAACGGGAAGAAGTTCCCGTTGGGCCGTTTTCTTCCAATTCGCTTTCCGTCTGTCGTCCCGAAACCGTCGGGCTTCCGTCACAAATCGGGGAATTTCCGTCTCCTCCATCGACTCTCGCCCAGCCGGCGTCGTTTCAGACCTTTGAGGAGATTCCGATTTCCGAGCCCGGGGAGACGGTTTTGCTCGTCAGTTCCAACACGACCGCCCGCTCGGCGTTGCTTCATTTCCTGGAAATGGAGCATTTCACGGTTCGGGTCGTCGGTTGGGGTGATCCGGTTCTCTCTTTGATCGACGAGAGTGTCGGAATGATTCTGGCCGATACGATCGCCAGAAATCCGCAAGTGGATTTGATGTGTAAGAATATTTTCGACCGCTTTCCCCATCTGCCGCTCGTGGTCCTCGACGATCAGGCCCAGGAGCAGGAGCAGCGTCGACACGCCTTTCGCTTTGCCGACGCATACCTGATCAAACCGTGCGATCGTGGAGAAGTCCTCGCTACAATACCCCGGTCGCTAAAAAATCCCAGGCTCATCACGCAAAACGCCCAACTCAAAAAACGACTCGGCAGTCCTATCTTTCCCGTAAGGCTGCCGACCGCGTCTCCGGCTTCCATGACACTCGGCAAACAAATCGAAGCGTTCGGAAAAATCGACAGCACGATCCTGATTTGCGGCGAGCGTGGAGCCGGTAAAAACATCGTTGCACAGATGATTCACTTGGCCAGTTCGCGGGCCAAGGAGCCGTTCCTCGTCCTTCCGTGCAATTTTTTACCGCAGGAGATTTGGGAGACGGATTTTTTCGGAATCGTTCAAAACGCTTTCGGAGAGAAAACGGCCGAGCGGGTCGGCCTGCTCGACGTGTTTTCCCGGGGAACGATCCTGCTCGATCACATCGAGTACCTGACCCCTTATCAACAAGAAAAATTGTATGATTTTTTGCAGGAGCGGATGTATCGGCCGATCGGCGCCTTGGAAAGTCGCGGCTCCGAAGCAAGAATTCTCGCCTCTTCGCGGGGAAATTTGCCGATGGTCTGCGCCCAGAGACGGTTTCGCGAAGATTTATTCTTCAAACTCACCTCCATGACGATCACGGTCCCCTCGTTGAGAGAACGCTTGGAAGATCTGACGCTGTTGGCGCGGGAAATCATTCTGCGGCTGGCCCGGCAGTACGGAGCGAATCAGCCGATCCTGTCCGCCGGGGCGCTGAATAAATTGCGACTTTATTCCTGGCCCGGGAACATTCAGGAACTCGAATCGGTCCTTCATCGGGCGATGTCCACGACACACGACACGTTGATTACGGAAGCGAATATCGTGTTCGATCCGGTTTTTAGCGGCGGCGACCTCCCGGACGGTTCGATGGGGCTCGCCGGTTTGACTTTGGCGGACATCGAACGACGTGCGATCATCGAAACGATCCATTCCTGCGGCGGCAACCGGGCCAAATCCGCCCAAAAACTCGGAATCAGCGAAAAAACGATCTACAACAAGATCAAGCAGTACAAGCTGCACGGGATCGTGTAGTGCCAAGTTAGCGAATTAACCTTCGAGAAAAACGAGTCCGTTTTGGTGCTTCAAAGTGATAAGTGAGAGGTGATAAGTGATAAAAATGCGAAAAAACAGGAATATCACTTATCACTTTTCACCTATCACTTCTCCAGATTAGCTTAGGCTATTTAACAAAACTTTGAGTCCAGGCTTCCAGCCAGTGTCGGCGAAACCGCGGTAATTCAAGGGGGCGAAAAACACGAAAACCCGGCGATTGTAATAATTCCGGTGACCGTTAGAATTGACGGAGATCGGCGGAGGACTGTGCGCAACGCCCTCGGTGTTCGAACTCAACGAGAGAAAACTACGGAATATGCTCGACAGAAAATTCATTCTCGAAAATACGGAACTAGTTAAAACGAACTGCAAAAACCGTGGTGTCGCCGTCGATGTCGACGCGCTGGTCGCGCTGGAAAAGCTGCGAAAAGAGCGACAGACGGAAGTCGAAAAGCTCAACGCCGACGCCAACGCCGTTTCCAAAATGATCGGGCAAATGAAAACGCCCGAGGAAAAAGAAGCGAAAAAAGAAGAAGGGCGACTCCTGCGTGAACGGAAAAACGTCGTTCAGTCGGAAGTCGACGAAATCGAGAAAAAACTCGACGTGATCCTTCGCGGCATTCCGAACCTGTCGCATCCCGATGCACCGATCGGAGCCGACGATCAAGCGAATCTGCAACGATTTCTCGGCAAAACGCCGATTCCGACGTTCGACTTCGAGCCGCTCGACCACGTTCAACTCGCCGAAAAGCTCGACCTGATCGATTTCGAAGCCGGGGCCCGGGTCGCGGGAGCAGGCTTTTATTTCTTGAAAAATGAAGCGGTCCTCCTCGAATTGGCGTTGCAGAGGTACGCCGTCGACATCCTGATGCAAGCCGGGTTTACGCTGACGACCACGCCGGACCTTGCCCGAAACGACGTACTCCAGGGAACCGGTTATATCCCGCGCGGGCCCGAAACGCAAATCTACAGCGTCGACGGAACCGACTTGAGCTTGGTCGCAACGGCGGAGATTCCGCTCGGCGGACTTATGGCCGGGCAGACGATCGACGCGGAGAAACTGCCGCTGCGGCTTTGCGGGATTTCCCACTGTTTCCGGACCGAAGCGGGCGCCGCGGGGAAAGCGTCCAAAGGGCTTTACCGGGTTCACCAGTTCACGAAAGTCGAAATGTTCGCATTCACTTTGCCGGATCAAAGCGATGCGATGCACCAGGAAATGCTCGATCTGGAGTGCAAGGTTTTCGACGGACTCGGGATTCCGTATCAGGTCGTCGATACGGCGACCGGCGATCTGGGCGGACCGGCGTACCGAAAATTCGACCTGGAAGCGTGGATGCCCGGTCGCGGCAACGGCGGCCAATACGGCGAAGTGACCAGCACGTCCAACTGCACCGACTTCCAAGCCCGACGTTTGGATGCCCGGTTCCGGGTCAAAGGGGAAAAAGGAACGCAATTCCTTCACACGCTCAACGGAACCGCGATCGCGATCAGTCGGGCGCTGGTCGCGATTCTCGAACTTTACCAGCGCCAAGACGGCTCCATCGGCATTCCCGAAGTGCTGCGGCCTTGGGTCGGAAAAGACGAAATACGACGAAACTAGTCGGCAGACGGCAGACGGCGGACGGCAGAGGACTGGGGCCTATCGAATGATAAATCATTCACACTGTCCGTAATTCGTGGTTTTCTTTCTGTTCGCTGCCGCCCGTCCTCAGCCGTCCCATCCAATTGATTTATGAGCCGATACATAGTGCGATACGGGGCGATGCGGTTGCTCGGGGTGTTCACTTTCGAGGGGGAACCCCTTTCGATGCGAACGTCCGTGATCGTTCGGACCGATCGCGGCTTGGAAGCCGGGCTGGCTTTGTGCGACGCGACGGAGGAGCGGATCGCGAAAATCGACCAGGGACACGAAGTCCATCGTATCGTTCGTGGAATGACCCGGGACGATTTCACGGAACTGCGGCGTTTGCGGGAAGAGGAAAAACGCGAGTTTTCACGCTGTCAGACGATTGTCGGGCGAATGAATCTCCTCATGGAATTGGTCCGTATCGAACACCTGTTCGGCGGCGAACGAATCATCGTCTACTATGTCGCGGAAGATCGGGTCGACTTTCGGGAGTTGGTCAAAGTCCTCGCTTCGGAATTTCAAACTCGGATCGAGATGCGTCAAATCGGCGTCCGGGACGAAACGAAACTCTTGGCCGATTACGGCGATTGCGGGCGGGAAGTCTGCTGCAATTCCTACCTGATCGAAATGCCGCCGGTCTCCATGAAAATGGCGAAGCTGCAAAAAGCGACGCTCGACCCGACGAAAATCTCCGGGCATTGCGGCCGGCTGAAGTGTTGTCTGCGGTACGAAAACGACGTTTATACCGATTTGCAGAAAACCCTGCCGGGGCTCGGAAAACTGATCCCGACCGCCGAAGGTGAGGCACGGGTGCTTGCTCACGAAATTCTCCTGCAAAAAGTGTGGATCGAGCTTCCCGATCAAACGCGAAAACTGGTCAGCGCGACTCTGCTTCAGGAGGAGCAAGAGGAGCGGAAGTGAATGCCGCTTGGACCGCTTGCCGGATCAGCGGAGCGGAATTTTCCGCGAGTCGTTCGAGTTCCCCGCGCTTGAAACCGAAATTGCGATACCACAAGTGCGCCGAAGGTTCGTATCCCCCTTCGTCGTAAGCGGCCGCATGGGGCAAATATCCGTAACACCCGTTCGTATATCCCACCGCGAAACAGTCGAGCGCGGTTTGGCGATGAAGCTCCGGATTCATCCGGGAAAACGTCTCGAACGGTCCCGCGACGAAAACACGGTTCCCCAACACGATCGCCGTGATCTCGGCGTCGAGATAATCCGCTTTGCCGTCGTCGCGGTATTGCATCGCCCATCGTTCCCAGGTGTCGCACGCTTCGAGCCCTCGGGAATGATTCGCGAGACTTTCGCGATTCCGTCGGGCGAACTCGCGGATTTCTTTTTCGTCCGGATAATCCAGGAGCATCGCGACATGTCGCGCCCGGACGGCAAAACGCAAGGGTTCCGGTTCCGCTTGCCGGAGCGGTTCGGCGATCGCATCGACGATCATTCGTCCCCAGCTTTGCATCTGTTCATCGGAAATGTCGCGCTGGGGCGGATTGACGTTTCCGCATGCCCCTTGAAAAACGAACGGAACCGTGTCCCCGGAGAATCGCTCGCCGATCGCCTCCGCGGTCGCCCCGGGCCATTCCGCCGCGATATCACCGGTACAGTAGCACACCGGATGCATCGTATAGCCGATCAGGACCGTTTTCATCGACCCGTCCGCCCGTTGAAATCCGACGGCCGGAATCCGCTTCTCCAGATGGGCGGTCGGTTGATTGCGACGATCGATCGCCAAGTCGACTTCGCCCGTTGCGCTTACCATCGTGCAATCCTCCCTGCCGGATTTCGCGGCTCTCGC
>JAVBTU010000229.1:0-8674 GCA_031556015.1 Thermoguttaceae bacterium | reverse complement strand
CGTGATATCGTCGCCGACCAGTCCGTTGCCGCGTGTGAGCGCTTGGACGAGTACGCCGTCTTCATAAACGATCGACGCGGCGACACCGTCGATTTTCAGCTCGACGACCCAGGACGTCGGAACGTCGCCGAGCGTTTTTTTGACGCGATTGCCGAACTCGCGAAGTTCGTCGAGGTTGTAAGTATTCTCGATCGAGAGCATCGGCGTCGTATGCGCAACGGAAACAAGCTCGCCGATCGGTTCGCCTCCGACGCGTTGCGTGGGGGAATCGGGCGTGATCCGGTCCGGATGCTCCGTTTCGAACCGCCGCAGCCGCTCCAGGAGTCGATCGTATTCCAGATCGGAAATGATCGGCGCACCTTCGACGTAATACAGCCGGTCGTGCTTTCGAATCTCCTCACGGAGTTGATCGATGTCGTTTTGCATGTGTTACAAAAAAATGGGTCGGGGGCACAGCCCCCGGCTCGTTGTTGTGGTCTTATTTGTATTCGCATTCGAACGAATACGTGCCCGAGGGGACTTTCACCAGGACTTTTTCCTTCGCTTCGCCGCTGCGATATTCGAAGGAGATGCTCTCCTTCTCGATCCTCTTGCCGCGGAGCTCGCGGACCGAATCGAGGCTAGCCGTCGGCAGGAGGATGTTCCCCTCCTGTCCGACCGGGATCATAACGTCGTAGAACATCTTTCCACCGGACAATCTCCAGGAGCTTTTGATCATTCCGTACGCGGAATCGTACTCCGCTTTCGCGTACGTCAATCCGCCGCCGGGATGCGGGCTGAAAATCAAAACGCCATGCTTCGCCGAATCGATTGCCGGAATCCCCGCAACGACGCGGTACATCCAAATCACCAGGTCGCCGACGAGCATCACGTGGTTGCCGCTGTTCATCGCCGGGTCTGCCGTGTTGCCGTTCCAGAGTTCCCAAATGGTCGTCGCGCCGTTTTCAACCATGTATCCCCAACTCGGATAATCCTTGTTGGACACGAATTTGTACGCGATATCGTTGCGGTTGAACGCGGCCAACACCATATTCAACCACTGCCCGCCGATCAAGCCGGTTCCGATGTGGTCGTGTGTGATGTTTTTGATGTTGTTCGTCAAAGTCGCGAAAACTTTGTTCGCATCTCCCGGCGGAACCAGATCGAACGCGAGCGGCAATACGCAGGACGTTTGCGTTCCGTTGTCGTATTGCCCCTTTTCGGCGTTGTAGAAACGTTTGTTGAACGCTTCAGTCATGGTCTTGGCCCGAGCGCGAAATTCTTGCGCTTCGTTTCCTTTGCCGAGCATGTCGCCGTATTCGGCGAGCAGGTTCAGGTTGTGGATGTAATACGAAGTCGCCAAAATTCCCGGCGCGGTTTTCCGGGCGGGATCTTCCGAGTGGATCAGGATCGGCTTTTCCGGCGGAACGCACCAGTCGCCGTAGTTGTCCTTGTCGAGCGTTCCGTCCTCCCGGATAAACTGCTTCAAGTGGTCCATCCATTTTTTCATCGCTTCATAGTGTCGCGCGATCGGACGCTGGTCGCCGTACATTTTGTACAAGCTGCCCGGGATGATCGTGAACGCGCTCGGCCAGGTTACGTTCGAGCTGTACAGCGGCCAGAAGTTCGGGCAGACGTCGGACAGGTTTCCGTCGTCCAACTGCGAATCCTGAACGTCTTTCATCCATTTGGCGTACAGCGTGTAGTTGTCGAACATGTACATTTCGCCGAGCGATTCCCCCGCCCGGTCCCCTTGCCAACCTTGCCGTTCGTCCCGTTGCGGGCAGTCAGTCGGAATGCTCAGGTAATTGTCCCGAACGCCCCACTCGATGCACTTGTAAATCCGGTTGATCAATGGATTGGAGCATTCGAATTTCCCGACGATCGGCAAATCGGTACTCACGGCGAACGCGGTAAGCGTCCCGGGATTCGGGCGGCCGGGGAATCCGGTGATCTCCGCGTATCGAAAACCGTGATACGAGAATCGCGGTTCGTACGTTTCGTTGACGCCTCCCTTGAGTGTGTAAATATCGCGGCATTTCGCGTTGCGCAGGTTCGCGACGTAAAGCATTCCCTTGTCCGGTCCTTCCAGTTGGAGCGTTTCGGCATGTCGGAGCGTGATTTGCGTTCCCGCCGGACCGCGAACGTTCAAGCGGCACCATCCGACGATATTTTGGCCGAAATCGTACACCCAAACGCCCGGCTTGACCTGTTTGACCGACAAGGGACGGAATTCTTCGGTTTTCCGCATCGGGGGCATCATCTGCGCGACGAGCCGTCCTTTCGGCGCTCCGACGATCTGTACGGGTTGGAATTCGGCGTCAATCTGCGATTGCGGCATTCGCGGATCGGCCCACTGCGGGATTTCTTTCCGGGCGTCGTAAATTTCGCCGTCGTAATCGCAGTTTTCCCGGATGGGGCCGTTGGTCGTGATCTTCCACGACTGGTCGCTGACGATCGTCTGTTTGGAACCGTCGCGGAATTCGAGGACCATCTGGAACATCAGCTTCGGATCGCCGAACGTCCGCGTCGTCGTCGGATCGGTCAATCGCGGGGCGTAATAGCGACCGTTGCCGAGTATCACGCCGATCGTGTTCTCCTGCGGACGGTACCTTCGCGGGTCGATTTCGTACGTGACGTAAGGAACCTGTTTGTCGTAATCGGTCAAAACCGGATCAAGAACGTGATCGCCGACTTTATGACCGTTAAGGTACAGTTCGTAATAGCCGAGCCCAGAAATGTATGCGGTCGCCCGAACGATCTGCGAACGGTCCGGCGTGAAATCCTTGCGTAAATAGCGAGCCGGAAGACTCTTGCGAGGGGAATCGATTGAAACCTCTTTCCACGGTCCGCCGCCGTGGTCGTACAACTCCGCCGCGTTTTTCCAGCCGGAATCGTTGAAATTCCGCTCCTGAAAATGAGCCGGAACATCGTCGGCGCATTTCCAACTCGCGTCGGTTTTCAACACGAACTGTTCGCCGTTTTCATACACGATTTTCAAGGTTCCGAGCAGACCGGCGGGATTCGGGGAGTCGCCGAAATTCTGCACTTCGACCGCCAGCTCGTTCTTTCCGGCCAAGAGTTCGTAGGAGCAGTCGCGCAGAGCGGCGGAGTTAAAATTGGTTCCGCTGCTCAGTTCCTTACCGTTAAGGTACAGTTTGTACGCGTTGTCCGCCGTGAACGCGACTTGGGCTTTGGCGACCGGTTTGTTCGAGAGTTCGAACGATTTACGGAACGAGACTATACCGGCCGGAGCGGATTCGGTTTTTTCCGTCCAGATCCATTTCGCGCCCTCGAAGTCGACGATTTTCTCAAACGTCGCGTCTTCGTCGAGCCCGATCCATTTTCCGCCCCACTGGTCGACACCGGTCGAGAAGCGGCTCTGAACCGTCGAGGATTCCTTGCCGTCTTTGTTCCACGTCGTCAGGTTCCAGAAATAAACGGTTCCCGGTTTCAGGTCGGGTCCGGCGTATTCGATTGCGACCATTTTCCCGGATTCGGTTTTTTCCGTGTCCCAAACGGGTTCCTTACTTCCTTCGGCAAACAGTTCGATCTTGTACGCCGTTTGCGTTTCGCCGTTGGTTCGCGACTGGATTTTCCAACTGAATCGCGGTTTCTCCACATCGATTCCGACCGGCGCTTTCAGGTATTCCACGCGGAGGTCGTAGGGAAGAAAATCGATTCGCTGCGGTCGGACGACGCGTTCATATTTCGTATTCGCGTCGGCGTTGGTCTGCCCGAAAGAGCGACCGCCCCAAACGGCAAAAGCGACGATGAAAATCAGTCCGACAAAAGCGAAACGGCAAACGGTATTTTTCATGGTGGGAATCTCCAGGGGTCATGTAAAGTTAGCGGCGGGGCTTGCCCCGCGTTTGTAAGGTAAAACGTTTGCCATTCTTCCGGATATACCGAAAAGGCCGAACGTGCGGGAATTATACCGAAAAAGCAAGTCGATTTCGACGGAGGTGAAAAAAAATTCGACGGCTTGCCATTTCACCCGGTTTAGGAATAATTTTGAGGGTTAATCTCATTTCTCATTTCTCATTTCTCATTTCTCATTTCTCATTTCTCATTTTGAACGCTCGCTTACGCTTCCCGCTCTGACATTTTGATTCTATGTCCCTTACTCTCCCCCACGGTTACTGTGCGAAACTTGCTCCGGAAATGATGGAGCAGGCGATCGATTTACTGAAAAACGCGTTCCAGAAAGAACTCGCGAACCGGCTTCGACTCCGGCGTGTGACCGCGCCGCTGTTCGTGCTTTCCGGCACCGGACTCAACGACGACCTGAACGGGATCGAGCGGGCCGTGACGTTCCCGATCCGCTGCATGAACGAACAGCGGGCCGAGGTCGTGCATGCGCTCGCGAAAGGGAAGCGGATGACACTCGGCGTCTACAAAATTCCGCCGGGCTACGGGCTTTACACCGATATGAACGCGATTCGGGCCGATGAGGACCTCGACCAGCTTCACTCGCTCTACGTCGACCAGTGGGATTGGGAACGGACGATCCGGGAAGAGGACCGTTCGCTCCCGTTTTTGCAGCAGATCGTTCGTGAAATTTACGACGTCCTCAAGATGATGGAGGAAAACGTTTACCGCGAGTTTCACCACATCACTCCCGCGCTCCCGTCGGAGATCGAGTTTATTCACGCCGAGGATCTGCTGCGGGAATTTCCCGACCTTTCCGCCAAGGAACGTGAAAACGCCGTTACGAAAAAATACGGGGCGGTGTTCCTCATCGGGATCGGCGCGACGTTGTCCAACGGCGAGAAGCACGATTCCCGCGCCCCGGACTACGACGATTGGTCGACGGAAACATTCTGGGATTTCCCCTCGGTCAAACCGTATTATTACGGTCTCAACGGCGACCTGCTCGTTTGGAACCCGATCATGGAAACGGCTTTGGAGCTTTCCTCGATGGGACTTCGCGTCGATAAGCCCGCGCTTTTGCGGCAACTGGAAATCTGCGGCTGTCCCGAACGTAAAAGTTTGATGTTTCACAACGCGTTGCTGGAAGACCGGATTCCGCTTTCCATCGGCGGCGGAATCGGACAGTCCCGGGTCTGCATGTACTTGCTCCGCTGCGCTCACGTCGGCGAAGTCCAAGCGTCCATCTGGCCCGACGCAATGTACGAAGAATGTCGCCAAAATGGAATTTTTTTGATGTAGACCTGGGACCGCAGGCTTCCAGCCTGCCAGGGGGCGGTCGGGTACCGTTTGCAGGGTGTCTGACCGTTTTCACCGCGGGCTGGAAGCCCGCAGACCCAGGTGCAGGCAAGATGCCTGCGGTCCCAGGAAAATGCCATATCCTATTTACTCCTCTCATCATGAAACGCCTCCTCCTCGCAATCGTACTGTTTTCTTCCGCGACGTCGCTTTTCGCGGAAGAAGGGATGTTCCTGTTCACCAATCCGCCGACGAAAGCGGTTGCGGAGAAATACGGGTTTGAAATCCAGCCCGACTGGCTCGAACGGGTCCAAAAGGCGTCGCTCCGGTTTCCCGGCGGGAGCGGGTCGTTCGTTTCGTCCAGCGGCCTGATTCTGACGAACCACCACGTCGCCGCGGGCCAGTTGCAAATGCTCAGCACGGCGGAAAAGAATCTGCTCGCCGAAGGTTTTTGTGCGAAAACGCCGGAAGAAGAACTGCCGTGCAAAACGCTGGAGCTCCTTTCGTTGCAAAGCATCGAGGACGTGACCGAGCGGGTCAAAGCGGTCGTCAAGCCGGACATGTCGTTCGAGGCTGCCGACAAGGCCCGCAAGGCCGTGATCGCGCAGATCGAAAAGGAATCGACCGACGCGACCGGTTTGAAAAGCGACGTCGTTACGCTCTACCTTGGCGGGCAATACCATCTTTACCGGTACAAAAAGTATACGGATATCCGCCTGGTCTTCGCGCCGGAGCAGCAGGCTGGAGCGTTCGGCGGCGACCCGGACAATTTCGAGTACCCGCGCTACTGCCTCGATTGTACGTTTTTCCGAGCCTACGAAGACGACAAACCGGCCCAAACGCCGCTCCACTTCGGCTGGGCGAAGGAAAACGTCAAAGACGAACAACTCGTCTTCGTCAGCGGACACCCGGCGCGAACGAATCGGGCGTATGATCCCGTACACATTGATTTTCAGCGGGTTTTTTTTCTCCCTCGCATCATGCAACGACTTTACCGGCTCGAAACGATTTACTCCGTTTTCGGGGAGCGGTCCGCGGAAAATATGCGACGGATCAAAGGAGATCTCGACGGTGTTAAAAATTCTCGCAAGGTCCGGCTCGGGCAACAGGCCGGACTGATGGATCCCGAGTTGGCCTTGCGAAAAAACATCGAATTTGACACTTTCAATAGCGCCGCTTCACGTGACGAAAATATCCTCAAAGAAAACCAATCACTCCCGAATCTTAAAATGGTTTTGGACAGGTATGCCGCGACTTATTCGTGGTACACTCTCTTGGAGCAGGGGACGGCCTTTCCGTGCCGGACGTTTCAAATGGCCCGAACGATCGTGAGACTCACGGGTGAAATAGAAAAACCCAATGACGATCGGTTGCCGGAATATCAAGACGCAAATCTCGAATCCGTAAAGCGTTCACTTTTTTCAGACGCACCCATTTACGAGGACGTCGAAATATTAAAATTGACCGATGGACTGAAGTCGTACATTGAAGCGAATGCGGGAGCGCCGAATTCTCTTCTTACCTTTGCCGTTTTGAACCAACAATCCCCTTCCCGAAGAGCAAATGAGTTGGTTAAGGAAACGAAATTATTCGACGTGGAAGAACGGAAACGCCTTGTCGAAGGCGGTCGCGATACGGTATTGCAATCGGACGATCCGATGATCAAACTGGCCCTCGCCGTCGACGATCTTTCCCGGCGCAATCGCAAATTTTACGAAACGGAAGTTGACGAACCGCTCAAACAAATTTACGCAAAATTGGCCGAGTGGAAACTTCACCTTTTTGGCGACACCGGTTATCCGGACGCGACGTTTACGCTTCGGTTGTCGTACGGGACCGTCAAAGGCTATACGGAAGACGACGGAACCGCCGTACCGCCGTGGACGGAAATCGGCGGACTGTACGACCGTGCCGCGAAGCATAAAAACGTACCGCCGTTCGACGTGGCGGAAAGCTGGGCACGCAACAAAGACAATCTCGATTTGACGACGCCGTTCAATTTGGTTTCGACGAATGATATCATCGGCGGCAACAGCGGTTCGCCGCTGTTCAACGAGAACGCCGAGGTCGTCGGTTTGATTTTCGACGGCAATCTGCAATCGCTCAGCAGCGACATGATTTACAGCGACATCCAAGCCCGGGCCGTTTCCGTTCACGCCGCCGCGATCGTCGAAGCGATGAAAAAAATCTACGGCATGGACCGGATCGTGAACGAACTGGGGCGGTAAAGTTTCCGCC
This sequence comes from Thermoguttaceae bacterium, assembly GCA_031556015.1. Classification (GTDB taxonomy): domain Bacteria; phylum Planctomycetota; class Planctomycetia; order Pirellulales; family Thermoguttaceae; genus JAVBSX01. Next base: position 1,288 of record JAVBTU010000229.1, on the reverse strand, counting down.
GAAAAGTAAGAGGTGGTTTGTCATTCTGAGGTACTCCGAAGAATCTGGTTTCGATCTGGGATCGCAAGGAAATGTGTGTTGGCAGGATAAACCAGATTCTTCGCTCCGTGAGTACACTGCGCTCAGAATGACACCGCATACTTCCTTCGCATTTTAGCCACATTATTTTCCGGCGAAAGCTAAATCTCATGAATCCACTCCAATCACTCGGCGGGATCGCCGGTATTCTCGCATCGCTGATTCTTTTCGGCTTCACCGTCGAATCGTTGTGGCGCCGCGAAAACTCCGTCGTGCGGCGTTGGATTCCGTTTCAACCGCGCGAAGCGGTCCCTTGGAACGGTTGGGATTTGCTCCTGATTTTCGTCGCGTGGTTCCTGCTGACTGGGATCTGCACGGCGGTTTGCATGGAAATGCAACTCAGCAGCTCGATTCGCGAAACTCCGCTCACACAGGAGCAAACGCAGGAGCTGCTCAAGGAGCATACGATCACTCGGCTGGTTGTCAGCGGGCGGGACGCCCCGTCCGTTTTTCTTCTCGTCGTTCTTTCCGGTGTGATTATCGTCCCGATCGGCGAAGAGTTTTTGTTTCGTTTGCTGCTGCAGGGATTCGCCGAAAAACGCGAAGCCGGACTGCGACGGTTGTTTACGACTCCGTTTTCACGATCTTTTCTCCGCGGCTCGCTTTCCGTTCTCTTCTCCTCCGTGATTTTCGCGGGCGTCCATCTGCGTAGCACCACGGAGCCGGGCTCCTTCCAAAAGTATTACGACGCCCTGTTGGGAATGATGATCGGACACCTTTTTCTGCTCGTTTTCGCTCCGCTCTATCTGATTGTCGTGCGTGGGGCGTCGTTGGCTGACCTGGGAATCCGTTGGCGCAAAATCCCGGGCGATTGCCTGCTCGGGGTTCTCGCTTCGGTCGTGATTCTTCCGCCGGTTTACCTGATGAACTACGGCGTGACCAACCTGATCGGCGACGTCGGCATCGCCCTGGACCCGATTCCGCTGTTCCTTTTCGCGGTCGGGCTCGCCGTCCTTTATTACCGCACCCACCGCATCGTCCCGGGAATCGTGGTGCATAGCCTCTTCAACGGAATCGCCGTCGTAAACGTTTACCAACACGCTTACAAGTATTTTTAGTCGAGCGTCCGTCGCGGCGAGAACGTTTGTCTCTACTTTCCTTTCCTTCGGGGATGAGGTATAAAGGCACTCGATTATTGGTTGTTACGTACTCGCGAACCCTACCAGCCCCAAGCGTAAGCGCGGGGTGATGCTGTTTCGGATCTCCCCGC
>JAVBTU010000311.1:0-4322 GCA_031556015.1 Thermoguttaceae bacterium | reverse complement strand
CATTATCCTCTTGCTTTTCGGAAAACACGTTGGAAAGCTGGGACGATTATACCGATTTACGAATCGCCCACGTCCATTCCTGTTGCGGTTGCCTGCTTCACGATATGGAGCGATACGACGATTCGCAACACCAGTTCGACGAAGCGGTGCGGCACTACCGCGCGGTCGAGCAAAGGGGCATCGTCGACGTCCGGGTCGATCAGTGTCTCGTTCGCCTGAACCGGGCGAAAACTCTCCTCGATTCCCATCACGACCGCGAGGCGGTCGAGATTCAACTCGAAGCGATCGGGCAATTGAAGGCGTTCATTCAACAGGGGAAGGATTGCCTGAGAATCAATCTCGCTCAAGCGTATCGGGAAGTCGGCGGTTCACTCTCTTCGCTCGGGCGGGACAAGGAAGCTTTGGAATCGATTGATAATAGCATCACGATTTGGCGGGAACTCCTGGAAGAAGGACATCTCGAAAAGCGGGAGCAACTCGCCCATTCCCTGCTGGTTCGTTCGGACTTCTTATTTGAAAAGGAGCAAATCGATAAATCAGTGGAGGGATATTTGGAAAGCGTTCGGATCCGCAACGAACTTTTTGAGGAAGGAGATTGGCTCGTCGCATTGCCGCTGGTTCATACGCTCTTCAGTCTTTCGAAAAACTACTACCTGCTCCACGACGACCAGCTTGCCCTTCAATGGAGCATCGAGTCGCTCAAGATTTTGGAATTGATCCGGCAACGGGGGATTCTTTGCGTCGATTACCATATTCTTGAAGGAACGCGTCGTTGTCTCGGGTTCCTGGTCAATATGGGCAACGCGGACGCCGTTCTTCGCGAGCTGGACAAAATCTTTCTTTTTATCCGCCAACTCCGGGAAGAAGGACGTTACGACGAGCTGATGGACGAAATGATCCCCCATTTCCTGATGTACGCCGCCCACGCCTGGAGATTGAAAGGAGACACGGACCGGGAAATTCGTTCGATTTCCGAAGCAATCCACTGCTGGGAGGATTTGCTGACGCTCCACGTTTCCCGGGAAAATGCCGAGGAAGAGGAAAAAAGGAACGAATTCCGTTCCGAATTGAACAACGCGATCGAACGGCTTACCGCCGCTTCCCACGCTCGCAAAGTCGAGTAAAAAATGGAGTGTGGGCGCCCCGCCCGCATGTCCCATGTTTTCAAGTATCAAAAAAAGTTTTGCTCTTGGGAAATTGAATTCTTTAGAAATCCCCTTAAAAAACAAGGCGGGCGGGGCGCCCACCCTCCCAAAATACATATTACTTTACAATACTGACACCATGTTTCTCACCTTTGACGGCGGCGACGGCTGTGGAAAGAGTACGCAACTGAAGCTGCTCGCCGATTGGCTGACGGATCGCGGCGTCGAACCGGTTTTGTGCCGCGACCCGGGCAGTACGCCGCTCGGGGACGCGCTGCGCGAGATTTTACTCCAACGGAAAGACCTCCGGATCGACACGACGGCGGAAATGCTGCTGTTCATGGCGGCAAGGGCGCAACTGGTCGACGAAATCATCCGACCGGCGCTGGAAGCGGAACGAACGGTCCTGAGCGACCGGTTTCTCCTTTCGAATCTCGTTTACCAGTGCTACGGCGGCGGGGCTTCGCCGGAATCGTTGCAACGGGTCGGACAAATCGCGACCGGCGGCGTCATGCCGGATTTGGGAATCGTTCTCGACAGTCCCTATGAAGTCGCGCTGGAACGACTCGGAGCGCGCGGATGTTCGGACAGAATGGAAAGCAAAGGGGAAGAGTATCACCAGCGGGTCCGGCAGGGGTTTCTGGAATTGGCTGCAAGCGATCCCGACCGCTATGTCCTCGTCGACGCTTCGGAAAGCGTCGAAACGGTTCACCTTCGGATACGAAACGAAGTCCTGAAAAGAGCCGTTTCGGACTCGTAAAGTATTCCGATTCTCTCGCCGCCCTCACCAGATCAAATCGACCACGCCGATCAGCAGCAGCCCGAGGGAAATGATCGCGTTCAGGTGAAAAAACGCCAGATTCACCCGGCCAAGGTCGATGGATTCTCCTTGACGCTTCGGTCGGATGAGCAAATGCTCGAAAATCAGCAGTAAAGCAATCAGTGTAACGCCGCCATAATAAATCGGTCCGAACTTCGGGTAAACGGTCGGCAGAAGAAACAGCAACACGAGCGTCAAAACGTGACACCCGGCCGCGATTCGCAGGGAGCCGACGACACCGAAGAACGCCGGAACGCTTTTCAATCGCATCTTCACGTCGAACTCGTGATCCTGGCAGGCATAGATGATGTCGAACCCGGCAGCCCAAAAAAGAACCGCGGCGCCCAAAAGGATCGGCGCCCAGGAAAATTCGGGAAGAACGGCAACCCAAGCGGCGATCGGGGCGAGCATCAGGGCGGCTCCGAGCCAGAAGTGCGCCGCGATCGTGAACCGTTTCGCATAACTGTACCCGCAAAGAAACGCGAGGACGGGAACCGAGCAGAGAATCGGAATCGGATTGCTCGGTAAAAACAAGCCGCAAGAAGCGATAAAGCCGAAAACGCAAACGCCTGTGAAAATCAACACCGACCGCGAAGTCAACCGCCCGGCGGGAAGATGCCGCGACGCCGTTCGGGGATTCAGCGCGTCGATCGCTTGATCGGCCCAGCGATTGAACGACATCGCCGTACTCCGCGCAAAAACCATGCACAGTAAAACGCCGAGAAATGGTCGAACGATCGGACGGCCCGGTTCAAGCTCTGAAAAGGCCATACAGGCGGCGAGCAAAGCGAACGGAAGCGCGAAGAGCGTATGAGAAAAGCGAATCAGCTCCAAAAAAGGCCGGATCGTCATGTTTCGCCATTTTTTAAGCCGGTACTCCGCGCTTAACGGAAAACTGGGGAACAGGGATTCGAACCCCGACTAAATGGTTCAGAGCCATTCGTGCTACCTTTACACAATTCCCCCACGGGAGGGCGGATTATACACGACCGGACCGCGTTGCGTCAAGACCGGGGATCGGACCCTGGCCGCAAACAAGTCCGGAGAAACATACCGGCCTCAAATGGCGCTTATTTCACGCCGACGATCGCTTCGGCGACGTTTTGGGAGTGTTCCCGGACGCGGCGGTAGGCGTTCAGTTGCGTGTTGACGGCCATGATGACCTGCGGATCGAGCCGATCTTCAGACATCTGCTTGAGGAAGATGTCCCGGATCGATTTGACGCGGCTGGTGATACTCCGGCCTTGGGCGTGAACCTCGGTCAAAAGTTCGACTCCGTCTTTTCTCGCGGCGTAATAGCGGTGAATCATCAGCATGTACGCTTCGACCTGGTTGTGCAACTCGTGGATCTGCGTCTGAATCGGCTCCGGTAGTGCGAGACCGGATTTTTGCAGCTTCAGCGCCGATTTAAGAATCACGATCAGGTAATCGCTGATCGATTCGAGTTCGTCGGCCATTTTCAACTGGCATCGCGCGATTTCGGCGACGTCGTGCGACACGTTCCCGGAAAGCAGATCGGCCATGAATTCGATCACTTCGTCCTGAAGCGTGTCGAGAACCTCTTCCTGTCGAAACGCCTGATCGATGAGTTTTTCGTCCGGGGTGGGAGACAGGACGATTTTTTCGACCCACTGGGCCAACTCCGCACAGTCGTTGGACATACGAAGGACCTCGATGCGGGACCGTTCGATCGAAATTGCCGATGTTTCCAGCAAACGAACATGCAAACCGGTCAGATACGACTTCTCTTCCTTCCCCTCTCGTTCCGGAACGAAGCGGGTCAGAAGATCGGAGAACACCCGGGTAAACGGGATAAACAGGATCGTGTTGACCACGTTGAACAACGTGTGCGTCAACGCGATCGCTTTGGTCGTGTCGACAACGACGCCGTGTTCGTTAGTTCCGACCAGATGCTTGATCGTCGGGACCATGACCGAGAGAAACAGGAGCGAAACCCAGGCGACGCCGATCACGTTGAACATAATATGAAAATACGCGGCCCGGCGGGCGTTGGTCGTCGAGCCGATCGAAGCGAGGAACGCGGTAATCGTCGTTCCGATATTCTCCCCGAGAACGAGCGCTCCGGCCGTTTCAAACGGAATGATCCCGATCGCGGCCAGCGAAATCGTGATCGCTAACGTCGCCGACGACGATTGCACGATCAACGTTAAAAGACAGCCGATTCCGACGCATTTGAGTACTCCGACATAAGTGTCGGCGTGAAATGAATTCATCCACGCCGTAAAGCTCGGCAATTCCCGGAGAAACTCGAACCCTTTTTGCATCAATTCCAGGCCGAAGAACACGAACCCGAGCCCCATGACCGCCATGGCGATGAATCGCGTTTTGTCGTGCTT
>JAVBTU010000327.1:0-4556 GCA_031556015.1 Thermoguttaceae bacterium | reverse complement strand
CGACAAAGCGGTCGACGCCGTAGTCTCACAACTCGCGGCCCAGAAGAAACCGGTGACCACGAAACAGGAAATCGCCAGCGTCGGGGCCATCAGCGCCAACAACGACATGCTGATCGGCAACCTGTTGGCCGAAGCGATGGAAGCGGTCGGCAACGACGGCGTCATCACGGTCGAAGAAGGTAAAACCGCCGAAACGACTTACGAAGTCGTCGAAGGGATGCAGTTCGACAAGGGTTATATTTCGCCGTACTTCATCAACGACGCGACGAAAATGAACTGTCAAATGGAAGACGCTTACGTCCTTCTGCACGAGAAAAAGATCAGCAACATTCGCGAACTGGTTCCGCTTTTGGAAAAAGTGAGCCAGAAGATGAAGCCGCTTCTCATCATCGCCGAAGACGTCGACAACGAAGCGATGACCATGCTCGTCGTGAACCGGCTTCGTGGAACGCTCGACGTGTGTGCGGTCAAAGCCCCCGGATTCGGAGATCGACGCAAAGCGATGCTCACCGATCTCGGCATCCTGACAGGCGGAACCGTGATCAGCGAAGATCTTGGTATCAAGCTGGAAAACGTAACCGTCGAGCAACTCGGTCGGGTCAAACAAATCGTCGTCGAAAAAGAAACGACGACGCTCGTCGAAGGCATGGGCAAAAAAGCGGACATTAAAGCCCGGATCGACATGCTCCGCAAGCAGATCGAAACGACCGACAGCGATTACGACCGTGAAAAGTACCAGGAACGGCTCGCGAAACTGTCCGGCGGTGTCGCGGTGGTCCAGGTCGGCGCGCACACGGAAGCCGAGATGAAACAGAAGAAAGCCCGAATCGAAGATGCCCTCCATGCGACCCGCGCGGCCGCTCAGGAAGGAATTCTTCCCGGAGGTGGCGTCGCGCTGCTTCGTTGTAAGGACGCCGTGGAAAAAGCCAAGGCGGCCTGCAAAGGAGACGAAAAAACCGGAGCCGCGATCATCGCCCGGGTTCTCTCCAAACCGCTCGAACAGATCGCGGAAAACTGCGGGCTCGACGGCGGTGTCATCGCGGACAACGTCCTGGCGGAAAAATCGCCGACGACCGGCTATGACGCCAACGCCGGCAAGTACGTCGACATGTTCAAGGCCGGGATCATCGACCCGCTCAAAGTGGTGCGCACGGCTTTGTCGAACGCCGCGAGCATCGCGGGGCTGATGCTCACGACCGAAACGATGGTCGCCGATGCGAAGAAGAAGTAAGTTTCAAGGCAAGACGTCTGGAAATTGATGCGAACCGAACGAATCCGTGGGATCGTTCGGTTTTTTTATGTCTCGAATTGATTTACTTTTCGCAAGAAGTGTCTAAAATACAGGAGTGGTGTTCTCCGCGCATTCGGAACATATCGAACTCGCTTTTTCCTCATCTCTTCCTGAATAAAGAAAGATCAACGACAATGAGACGCAAAGAATTTTTAAAAACGATGGTCGCCGCCGGCGCGTCCGCCGCGGTTTTGAGTACGGATGGTCTGAAAGTGTTGGCCCGGGAAGCCGCGAAGTCCGGCGTACCGGATTTGGTCGCCGTACTCGGTGGTGAGCCGGATGTGATGTTCCGCAAAGCGATCGACGAGCTGGGCGGCATGGGCCGATTCGTGAAAAAAGGACAAAAAGTCGTCGTCAAGCCGAACATCGGGTGGGACCGATCTCCCGAAATGGGCGCCGACACGAGCCCGGTGCTTGTCAAGGAAATGGTGAAACAAGCCCTGGACGCCGGAGCGGCGGAAGTCGTCGTTTTCGACCACACCTGCGACGATTGGCGCAAGTGTTACAAAAACAGCGGCATCGAAGAGGCCGTCAACGAAGCCGGCGGAAAAATGATGCCTGCCGATCAGGAAACCTATTATCGTGAGGTGTCACTCGGCGAAGGAAAGAAACTGACCAAGGCGAAAATCCATTCCGCGATCCTCGATTGCGACGTTTGGTTTAACGTCCCGATATTGAAAACCCACCGGGGAACGCACATGACGCTGGCGTTGAAGAACTACATGGGCATCGTGTGGGATCGCCAGTTTTTCCACGGCAACGATCTGCAACAGTGCATCGCCGATTGCGCGACCTACGTCAAGCGACCGGCGTTGAACGTCGTCGACGGGTATCGGGTCATGAAATCGAACGGTCCGCGCGGGCTTTCCGCGGCGGACGCCGTCGTGATGAAAGGACTTTTTATTTCACCGGACATCGTCGCCGTCGATACCGCCGCCGTGAAGTTCGCGCAACGGGTCACGGAGCAGGAGCTTTCCGCGGTAACACATATCGAAAAGGCCCGGCAGCTCAAGCTCGGAACGACGAACCTCGAATCGCTCCACGTGAAACGAATCAGCGTCTGATTGCCGCTCTCCTTCCGAAATCATGATTCTTAAAACGCTTCGTCTGGCGGCCGCGGTGCTCGTTTTCGTACCGCTGACGCTTTTGTTCGCCGATTACCGTGAGATCGTTCCGTTGAGTTGGCACCTGTCGGCGCAGGTGCAACTCGTCCCACTGTTGCTCGGCGGCGCGTTTGTCGGCGCGGCCTGTTGGGCGGTCGCGACGCTCTTGTTCGGGCGAATTTACTGTTCCGCCGTCTGTCCGCTCGGAATTCTCCAGGATATCCTTTCCCGGACCGCGAAGTTGTTGCAACGAAAGAAACGGTATCACTACGATCCGCCGACGTTTTCGCGACGTGTTTTGCGCTACGGTTTATTGACTGTAGCGGCGGTCGGTTTTTTCGCGCCGCTGCCGATCCTCGTTTCCCTGGTCGATCCGTATTCGAATTTCGGACGCGTCCTCACGAACTGGTTTCGCCCGGTGGTGCTACTGGTCAACAATCTCGTCGCTTCGATCACGCAAGGGTCGGGCAACTACTCGGTGTTTTACATGCCAATCCACCTTAATGTTTCGGCAATGACCGTTTCGGCTGCGATTTTCGTGCTGATCGCCTATCTTTCGGTCCGATATGGACGTTGGTATTGTAACGCGATCTGTCCGGTCGGCACGTTTTTGGGATTGCTTTCCCGATTTTCGCTGTTTCGAATTCGATTGAACGAAAAGTGTATCGGCTGCATGCGATGTGACGCCGTGTGTAAAGGAAGTTGCATCGACGTCAAACGCCGCGAAGTCGATTCGAGCCGCTGCGTTTCCTGTTTCAACTGCCTTCCCGTCTGTCGAAAAAACGCGATCGCCTACAACATAACACCGCTGTCGAAGCGGCCTGCGACAGCCGAATCGGAAACGATCGCGGCAAGAAAATTCGTGGAGCCTCGACGCCGTTGGATTCATGTTTCGCTGGGGTTGGCAGTGAGCCATTGGCTCCTTCGCTCGACGCCGTTCGCGTACTTTTTATCCGGCGGATCCGCGAAATCCGGCGCTGCCGTTCCGAGCGTGTTGCCGTCGGGAACCAGCCGGGTCTCTTACGAAATGACGCATCCGATCTTTCCGCCCGGCGGAACGGACATTACGACGTTTCAGAAACGTTGCACGGGGTGTCATCTTTGTGTGAGCAAATGTCCGGCGGGAATTCTGGAACCGGCAACGACCGAATATGGCGTCAACGGATTTTTGCAACCGACGGTCAAATTCAACAACGGGTTCTGTAATTATGACTGTACGATTTGTACGCAAGTCTGCCCGTCTCACGCACTGATGCCGTTTCATGCGAAGGAGGAAAAGCACCTGGTCCAGATCGGGAGAGTCCATTTTCTCAAGGAAAACTGCGTCGTTCACACGCAAGGTTCCAACTGCGGGGCGTGCGGAGAACACTGTCCGACCGGGGCGGTCAAAATGGTACCGTTCGGACCGCCGGAAAAGTTTCTGACGATTCCGGAGACGCGTCCTGAACTGTGCGTCGGTTGTGGAGCATGTGAAAGTATCTGTCCCGTCAAGCCGTACAAAGCGATCTACGTCGACGGTTTGGCGGTCCACCAAAAGGCGGAATTGGCGTACGATCCGAACGCGAAACAGGAAGTGCTGCACGTCGACGATTTCGGATTTTGACACCGCGACCGTTCCTTACCCGGGGACTACGGCGGAGTACCGCCTGCGTCCCCGGCTCTTGGCACGGATTTTTAGCGAGGGAGAATTTCGATTCTACGTAAAAAGACGTCCAGCACGAACAGGCATGCCGCGACCGTGAGAAGATACGGCCAGAGCGGTATCACTTTCCAGGCTGTGCGCGTCGGGTCCGGAGCGAAAATCGATTCCGGTTGCGCGTCGTATTCTCCGCCGGTCGATTCGGCGAGCCGTCGGAGCAGATCTTCGTTGACCGGCTTGAGTCGCAGTTCGTCCGGATAACCGACCATCACTCCCCGGGACTGCGAGGTGATCGGCTTTTCTCCGCCGAAGAGCGAGATTTGCGTCTGGTACCCGCCCCGCTTGGCAATCGGATACGACGCTTCGTACCGCCCCGGCGCGGTTTGCCGCAGATCGGTCTCCTCCTTCGCCAAGTCCGGCCCGATCACGGTCACTTTGCCGGCGCCGCGATTGACGAACTGGTCCGAATCGTCCGCGGCGTCAAGCACGACATTCACTCGCCCGGCGGTCCGTTGCAGCTCGA
>JAVBTU010000302.1:0-4413 GCA_031556015.1 Thermoguttaceae bacterium | reverse complement strand
TGACTCGCCCGACATTCGCGTACCAAAGGCACTGGTGAAGCCGGATCGAGGGTTTGACGCTACGCCGGGAAGAGTTGGACGACCATTTTTCCGTTGGCGCTCAACTCTTTCAGTTCGGCGGACAGGCCGGTGCAGCGAGGCAAAAATTCCGTCTCCTGCCGGACCAGCAGGCCGGTTTCGAGGTCGAAATACGCGTTCCCCTTATGGGAATTCGTCATCGTTTCCCCTTTCTTTTTCAGGACGTCCGGAACGCTGGCTGAAAACTGCACGTTGACCGTTTTGCGCCCGGCAACTTCGGCGAACCCGACGATTTGGTAATCGGTCTTGAACCCGGTAAACGGCAACATGCGCCCCGCGTCGGACGTCCATTTCGTGCCGACAGAAAGCTCCTTGTTCGGCAGTTTCTGGAGCGAGAGAAGATTTTCAAGCTGCTTTTCCCGATGAACTTTTTCCTTCGAACCTTTTTCCCGGGCGAGTTGGAGCTTGCCGTTCGAGACCAAGTAGGCGAACTCGATTTCCTTCTGGACGTCCTGCCCGATGGGCGTACAGGTTTTCGAGATTTTTTCCTCGCCGTAGATCGCGGTCTGGTCGGCTTTCGTCTTGGCGACGTAAATGGAACCTTCCCGTGCAATGAAATAATCCGGCTCTCCGGCGGTCGCCTGCGAGATTTTTTCCGGCAGAAACGCCGGAAGGAACATGACGTAATTCCACTCGGTCTTCGGCTGCGGTCGGAAACTCAGCGAAACCGAGGATACATCTCCGATCGTTTGCACGGGAACGTCGACAAGGGATTGGTATTTTTGGAGTTCCTTTTCGAAGCGGTAGGATGAAATCGATTTCTTCCCGCTCCCGAAATAGCGAAACGCGAACGGGGCCGCCAATAGCGTGCCGACCGCTGCTCCGATGAATGTACGGCGTTTGATGTCCTGATTCATAATTTTGCTCCGAAAAGGTTCGAGAAAGAATTCCCACGTTGCGAAAGGAGTATTCTACAGAAATTCGAAATCCAGTACAAGATCGCGAAGAAGAATTTTTTGATACTTGAATGTCCGATAGGAGAACGGTAGGAAGGAAAACAAGTCGCGAAATCCCGGACGCCGAGTTGTTTTCTCGTGCAAAAAAAATACAATGAAACCGTCCGCGATTGAGCGAGTATTTTCGCGGATGCCGCACCCGGTACAAAGTTGAATCTTCCGCCAAATAGAGAGATTGGAATTTGTCTTTTCCCAACGCAAAACGGCTCACCATACCAAGAACGAAAAATGGTGGTCGGGTTCGTTTCGCTCAGGGGCAGCAAGCTCCACGAGATCCCTTCCACCAATTGTGAGATCGTTGTGATAATGGGCAGATCATCGCGACGTCTCTCTACCCATCATAAATCAGCCGACCCGTTTTGTCAAATGAATTTTCGGTAAATTTGCATCAATAACCTTTTTCCGCCGATCACATGCGGAATTTCACGAAAGATTACGAATTAACGATACGGGCGCAACGCCCCCGCTGGGGGATCGTTGCGGTTCTCGCCGTCGTCATATTGGTCAATTTTTATTTCGTCTGTCCCCGGGAAATTCTTGCGACCCGACCGGCGCGGCTGTTTTTTGCCGTCTTCGACGGACGCCTCTGGCCCGCCTGGTATTCGCTCAATCTCTGGATTGTCGCGATCGGTTTCCTGCTTGCGACCGTACTCACTGATCGCCGGGCTCAGGGAATGGTCGAACGATTCTACTGCTCCAGGCCGTGGCGGCAACTGAAAGACGAACTCAAGACGACCAACATCAATCGAATATTTGTCGGTGCTTTTCTTTCTCTTCCGTTCGGCAAAAGGCTTCTTCGCCGCTGGATTCGATTTTGGCGGACACTGCCGGTAAATCGGTACTCCGTGTACGCTGGACGACTGACGGTTTTACTCGTGCTGTACATTTTCCTGCGGAATTCTCTATGGATTACGTTTCCGCGTGAAATGATCCGACATTTGCTGATCCGCCACTATTATCGATGTGATGAATTTTGTATCTGGTTTTTCTACGGTGCGTGGGTCGATTATTTGGCCAGCGGAGTTTTATCGTGGCGTATGCTCACCGCTCCGCTGTTTGCGTTGGCCCTGATTGTCTTTCTGCTGAAAACGACGATGGAAATCCGAAGTCGGAGGAAAACGAAATGAAACTCTTTCGCCAATTCTCCATTGTTCTGTGGGTGTTGATCGCCGGGCTGCTCCTGTTCGATCTCGCTTGTCTGTTCGATCCGACCCTGCTCGACCGAACGTTGCGACGCCTCGATTTCCGGCTCTGGCCGAGCTGGTATTTTCTCGTGATCGGGTTCGTTCTTCTCGCTTTGTTCGCGAAAAAGCCGCTTCGCAAAATCTTTGCCGTCACATTCGCATTTCTGTGCGTTTCAGGTTCATTGACCGCCGCCGAAAGGAAAATCGTACAGCTGGAACCGCCGCGACGCCTCAGCGAATCGGAAATCCGAAAATCCGCCAAACAAGACTCCGAAGAAAACGTCGACGGCGGCTACAACGCCAATATCAGCGTCGTCGACAGTTTCGCCGCGATGGAATACCGTTCCTATACGGGCGGTCGGTACGTCAACGAACCGATCAAATTCAGGATGCTTTCTCCCGACATCCTCCGGCCTGGAAAGAAATACCCGCTTCTCGTTTGCTTTCATGGAATGGGAGAAAGCGGCAACGATAATTCGCGGCAGTTGGCCCACCTTCAATCGACTCTCGATTTGCTTGCCGGAAAGAACAAACTCGACCTGTTCGTTCTCGTGACGCAATGTCCGGAAGACAACCCCTACTGGGACGTTTCGGTGTCCGACGCGGGGAAGGGCGACGCCCCGCTCGCGATTCTCGAAGAAATATTTGAGACGGTTTTGCAGGAGTTTCCCATCGACCGCGAGAAACTCTGCGTCTACGGCCACTGCTCCGGCGGAAACGCCGCTTGGAAGTTCGTCGATGCGCATCCGAACCAAATCGCGGCATTGGTCGTCTGTTCCGCCCGCCCTGACCGGGTCACTCCGGAAAATTTCCTCCAGACCGCACTCTGGGCGTTCCATAACAAAGACGACACGACCTCGCCGATCCCCACACAAGAAATCGTTGAAGAAATCAATGCACTCGGGGGGAACGCTTATTTGACACTTCACGAAACGGGCGGACACGACTCGTGGACCGGCGCGCTCGGCGAGGACAAAGCGGTCGGCTGGATGGTCTACCAGATGCTCGGAAAAACCGGGCCGCCGCAGGGCGTCATTTGCTATCACCGGTCACGCGGTTCATTTTTCATCCTGTTCGTGTTCCCGGTCCTGCTGATCGTCGCGACCTTGATCTACCGTCAACTCTTGGGAGTACGAAAAGCGTCATGATCCGTACACTCAAAAACGTCTTGATCATTCTTGTGCTGCTCCGGGTCGGGTTCGACCTGAAAACGTACTTTTTCGGCAGTACGATCGCAGTCCCGGCGGCTTCGGACCGGGGATTCGATTATCTGCTCCATCTTCCCCAAGGGTATCACGACTGGTCCGAGTCGAGACCGCTTTTGATTTTTTTACACGGTTCGGGGGAAGCGGACCGAAACGTCAGAATACTGAAGCACCACGCCCCGTTTCGGTTCGCCAACGGCAATGTTCCGACCGAAGATTTTCCGTTTATTGTCGTCTCGCCGAGGGCTCCGGACCGGCACTGGAATCCGGACGATGTGGTGGCATTTCTCGATCAGCTTCTGGAAGACAAGCAAGTCCGCTATCGAATCGATCCGAACCGGATTTATCTGACGGGCATCAGTATGGGCGGATACGGCACATTCCATGTCGCTCAGCGTTATCCCGACCGATTCGCCGCGATCGTCCCGCTCGCCGGAGGGTTTCCGCCGAAATATGCCGACAAACTCCGGACCGTTCCTTGCTGGGCGTTCCACGGAAACGCGGACAAGGTCGTGCCGCTGGAAGAGTCGGAACAAATCGTCACCGCGATGCAAGACGCGGGAAATCTCGACGCGAAACTGACGATCCTGCCCGGCGCGAAGCATGGCATCGCCGAGAAGGTCTATTCCCGTCCGGAACTGTATCGCTGGCTCCTTGAGTACCGGAGAAACCTTTGATTGGAGAGGCAACACAAGAATCAAGAGGAAGTTTCGACAAATTTCCGGAATTTTCCTTTTTTTCTCAAAATGACGAAAAATTGGCTGGCTTTTTCCGTAGGGGTAAGTTAAGATGCGGCTACGGGGTCCGGCCTCTTTTCCAAAACCTCCTCTTTTCTTTCGCGGAATGGTATCATGTCAAAATCGTTCGACCCATCCTTTGACAACGAATCGCTCCGAGGTTTTCCGAACGAGAAAAGGGAGGAAATTCTGGCCGTTTTTTCCGAAGAATCCGTTTGGGACACGGCGGCGAGTTTTCGAATCACTTTTTCCG
>JAVBTU010000457.1:0-5408 GCA_031556015.1 Thermoguttaceae bacterium | reverse complement strand
CCGGACTGCGGAAAGTCCGGCACGTTCCGCGAGGTCGTAACGCCGCAGCGTCCGTCATGTATGGACTGCGTGGAAAAGCATCTCGGAGCCGCCGCCGTGCTGGCAATGGAAATCCGAAACGGATACTCGTACCGTCTCCTTTTGATCGGGCATCTTCATGAAGCCGAAGAGGAGTCACGGGACTACTTGCCGCTACATGAGATGATCCGTGACGCCCGAAAAACCTACCAGCGAGACGGGATTGTTCCGGACTGGGAATCGCTTGCCCGGGAGATCGAACATGTTCGTTGAAAATGTTTTGGTTAGGCCGCTTGCCGAAAATCAGGCGTCGATCTACTGGACCAGTGACACCGCCGAGAAACGATCGTGGGTTTTCCTCAACGGACGGTTTTCACTCGGCCCGTTCATGGCGGATACCAAGGAGCGGAATATTCAGCTTGAAATCCCGGAAGGAACGACGTTTCTCGTGGAAATCCACGACTTCGACGATGACACTGTTCCCGAATCGATAGAGGAAAAGCCGCTCGTTCGACCAACTATCGGCTGGAATCAGGTCGAAGAAACGACTTCCTATCGGATTTATCATACCGTTTTCGACAACGGCGAAATGGAGTCCTTGCTCTGTGAAGTACCGCCCATGTCCGGACGTATGGAAATCGACTGTCCGATCAAACTGGAAGGGCGTGGCGGACGCTGGCATTCGTTTCCAGTGGAAACCGTTGATCAGTTCAACAATGAGTCCGAAAACGAGGTGGTCGCTCATTTTGCTGCGGATTTTCCGAAACCGCCGCAGATTTCCATTTCCCGCGATACTTCTTCCGGACTTTTGAATTTTCGCATACTCTAACATTTCAAAAAACGATGGCTATTCCTACTCCCGATCAACTCTGATTATTTTATGCTTCCCGCGACCTTTCCAGTTCTGGCGCGACGCCGCCCGACCGGATCGTCGGGTCAGGCTCCACACAAATGACCATTTCGCTCACCAACGTCACCGATCCGGACAATTACTGGAACGGTGCGCTTGGGTACTTTTGCGGAAGCGGCACCAGTGCGACGCTTCGCGGCGTCACGTTCCATGTTCGCAAATGGGACGCTTCCACGAAGAAGATCACGATTTGTGCTCCGCTTCCCATTGCTCCCGTCGCCGGGGACACGTTCAAAATGTACAAGGGCGGCAAATTCGCCTCGAATCAAGAGATTTTGAGCATGAAGATTTCCGGAAAGCAACCGGAAGTCGAAAACGTCACAGGTCCGAACGTGACCGGTGTCACACTCAAAAAGGCGTCGGCACTGCTCGGCGAAGGAACCCTTTCGGTCAATTACGCCACGTCGACGAAGGCGATCACGATTCGCATGGGGAGCGGCGGTTACGGTTCCGAAACGTTTTTGACAGGCGACGCCACGAACGTCGCGGTCTACAACAACGATTTGTCCGGTTATATTCTCATCGACGTGTCGTACGCGCTGCTCAAGACGTCCAGTTCCTACACGGACACCTTTACGCTCACGTTTCCCAAAGGAAACCTGATTCCCAATTTTGAAGGCTTTGAGACGAACGACGGCATCGGTCGAACACGGTACCACTTGGCCGTCCTGAAGAACAAGGCCCAAAATGCACTCGACGCGATGGCGGCACTCTCGGTCTGGACCGGCAAGCCGGTCGGAGCGAGCACCACTTGCTCCACGACGTGCTACCCGTCCTATACGGCGGCAACGACGATCAGCGTCTATAACGCCACCGGCTGGCCGACGCGAGGTTTCTGGATTCGCAACAAGACACGAAACGATCTGCGTTACATCGACTACCGGTCCGGCTGTACGCTTTACGCGAAAGCGATTCTCTGGGGCGTCATTCCGTTCAAAAACGGTGCCACCGCGATCACGCCCGGTATGACGATCACCAGTGCGGGCACGGATGAAGCGGTCGTCGATCAGGTGACGATCACAAGCGGCAGTTGGGCGGGAGGAACCGCGACCGGAACGCTTGTCGTCAAAAAAATGATCGGCGACTGGACGACGGACAGGCCGATCCGCGTCGGCGGCGTCCAGTGCGCTCTGGCGTCGACGGCTTCGGTCAAGGGCTTTCGCGGCAAAACCGCTCAAACGTGGGCGGTGAACGACATCATCGAACCGGCATCGGACCTCGATATCGGCATCAATTTTCCTTCGGGCGGCTTTTTCAAAGACCCTGTGACAGAAAACATCGCTCCGGACGGCATCGAGTTCAATCTCTGCCAAACGCAGGAAGAAGCGGCGATTGTCGAGTCCCTGATGGGCGGCGAAACCGTCGGAGTCTGGATTCGCCAGACGATTCTGGACGGCACCCAAGCCCGAACGGACGTCGAAGGCGACCTGGCTATAAGTTATTTTTAATATGGTGTCATGATGCCGATTATACCTATAAAAATCCGATTCGACACGATTCCGCCATGCAAAGAGATTCATCTCGTCCGCTTCGATTCGTTCCCGAACCGCGTCAATTCCAGCCTCCTGCCGAACCGTCCGGACGTTCGTTCGCTTTTGCCGTTTCTTCAGCGTAACCGGTTCGATTCGTTTCGCCCCGGCGATCTTCCGCAGGTTTTCGCGAATCGGTTCACCGTCGCCGCTTTGCGAACTGTATTTGTCCGTAATCGCTTCAATCTTCTTCGTATCAGCGGGACCGGCGGCATGATTCCCGGTCGGTTCGACACCATCGTACCCAAAAACGCCGTCTTTCTCAATGGCTGGGACGCGCTCAACGATTTTCCCGAAGGTGTCGGGCTGTTTGCGTTTCGTTATGACACGAACTGGTCTTACACTTGGAAAACGCCCAACCGGTTCCAGATTATTTCCGAATTCGTCGCTCGGATTTGTAGAACCCGGTGGCCTTCACGATATCACGCGGATCATGGCGGCACGGGATTCCAGGCGATCCGGTTCGATATCAGTCCGCAGGATTTTTTGACGTATTTCCGGAATCGCTTCGACGCCGTTGGAACCGGTTCGACGCTGTTTCCCGCGAGAAAACAAGCGTTCGTCAAACCCGGCTGGAGAATTTTGGCGAAAGATCTCTTAACGAATGAGGTTCACGATCTTGGTTTCATCAATGCCGAATCGGAAAACCATGCAATTGAAAACGTATCTTTGCCGGATGGTGATTACGAAATCTCGGTGCTGACGTCATCCCTTTTCTGGAAAGACACGCTGGACACGACGATACGAACGATTTCCATCCGTCACGGCGAGGAAATTTCACCGTTGCCCACAGTCTACAACCTGCGTTCATCAATCTCACAGGGCGAAACGACAATCTATTGGTCGGCGAATCGGAGCGACGTTTCCGATTGCGTTTTCGGCGTCTGGTATTCTCAGGCGTCACCGGTTTCAACGGACGGACCGCCGAATTCGGTTGTCTGGTATTCGCCCGACCTGACCGAATATCAAACGTCGTTTTCGCAAAAAGCCCCATGTTACGTCGCCGTTGCGGCCATGCGAACCGGTGATTCTACTGAAATCGGTCCGGTCAAGGAATTGTTTCTCGATTGGAAATCGACTCCGCCTCGTTGTCCGGACGATATTGTGGTTCTCGACAGCCCGTTGCCTGTTTACGATCCCGATATTTTTACGTTACATCAAGAAGAGCCCGATTTGGCGCTCTGGTCGTAACGACAACCACCCCGCGAACCGTGATTCGCGAGGCGTTGTCGGCGGAGGGTGATATTATGGCGGAGGCGATACGGTTGTATTCGTACCGGACTCCGCCATCCCTACCCGGGCTTGTACTTGAAATGAAAAACAAAGGCTTGGCGGTGTGCGACAGGGGATCGCTAGCCGTCCGATCCCAGTCGCAACACACGCCAAGTTCGACACCATCGGAGTCGACCCTTTGCAGAGTTTAGGAAAATGGGGGGTCGGTACGGTGGTAAAACTTCGTTCCGCACCCCGCCGCCCTTGGTCGGGCTTGCTTCAAAATAAGGGCCTTGGCGGTGCGTGACGGAAAGCCGCTAGCCGTCCGGCTTTGGTCACTCACCAACCAAGGTTGCACCGGCTTCGATACCATCGATGCAAGCCCTTGTCCAGGCCGAAAAATCCGGAGCCGACTTGGTCGTATTCAAGCCGCACTCCGGGAGGGTGGGCAGGCGATCCCGTGGTGTCGGACCGTGCCGCCGCGAACGTCCCGATCCGTTCGTTTCCTCACGATCTGTTTTAGCGGGACGCGTTCGGGATCGCACAGATAGGTGAGGCGTCATCTTTTTCGTCCTTGTTCTTCAAGGACGCGTGACAATGTAGCATCACGTTTCGAGGACGTCAATAGCCGTGATATCACATTTTCAAAAAAACCAAGAAATAGTTTTCAAAGCAACAAAAGAGGTGTCGAACCTGATGGGAACAGGCAACTTTCTTTTCCTTTTCAGCATGACTTGAAAAGCCCGGTTTCCGGGCTATCGTGACACAAACTCTCAGACTCTTTTTCCTTTCAACAAACAGTAAAACACCATGAACGTTGAACAAATCAAAGAAAACACACTCTACCAAGTTCTGATCGGCCGGACGAAACTCGGCGACGCCAAAACCGCTCAATTGAAAGTGATCCGGTGGTCTCCGGAATATCAACTGTGGATTTGCGAAACGGAGTCCGGCAAGGAAATGAAAGTCAAGGATACCACTCGCTTCCTCAAGGAAATCAAACCTAAAGCCGAAAAGGAATTCACACCGCCCAAAGAGCGCCCGACGAAAACAATTGAATCACCGACAAAACCTCAAGCACCTGTCGGCAGCAAGGACGCGGCTTATTGGGTACTCCGGGACGAACAAAAACCGCTTCGCGCCAAGGATATTTCGGACCTTGCCCATCAGCGAGGCTATTGCAACCTGCCGGGCTTGACGCCGTGGATGACTATTGCCTCCGCACTTAACACCGATATCAACGTGAAAGGAAAACGGTCCCGTTTCAAAAAGGTCGGACCGGGTCTGTTCGCCTTGAATGACAAACAACAATCCTGACCGTATACGAAACGGTCATGCAACCTTATTGACACCATGATCGAGAAAATCGACGACACGGTGATCGTGCCGCGTTATCTGACCGCCGAACAATGTGCCATCCGATTCGCCATTTCTCTCCGGCATTTCAAGTATCTCGTCGCAAGCGGAGAAATGCCGCAGCCCGTTAAGTTCGGCAAATCTTCCCGTTGGTCCATCGACATGCTCGAGTTCTACGAAGCGGAAAAACAAGAGCAACAAGTCTTTGTCAAGCGGAAAACAAGCCGCCCGAAAAACTCTCGACGTTTTTTCGGTTCTGCCCGTTGACTCTTTCGTAAAACGAGCAAGACTGTGTCCCGCTATCGCTCGATAGCCTTTGAAAACAAGCAGCTTTAGAATGAGGAGACAACAAAATGGCAAAAGTCGAAAAGAAAATCTGTTAC
>JAVBTU010000090.1:0-3508 GCA_031556015.1 Thermoguttaceae bacterium | reverse complement strand
TTTCAACAAATGGTAAAATTACACACTTCTGCTAAAAAGGGGAATAGGGAGAAACTCATGCGATTTGTCAATTCTGCCGACCGAATCCGCTCCTCTTTTTTTCGTACTCGATAAAGTCTTCCTATTTCACCCAACGTCGTCGCGCGACGTGGGAAAAAAACAAAATCAAAGACGCCGTAATTAAGACGGTCGTCCCGATCACAAAAAGATTATCGAATGTTTCGACAAAAAAGGTTATTCCAATTTTGAGGATTTTCTGGAATTGCTCACCCGGTAACCGTCTGCTTTTCAATCCAACGGTTCAGTTCGTCCCAATCGACGGGTGGGAGTTGGGAAATGTCCGGGCGCAGTTTTTTCGCGCCGCGGATATAAATGTGGACGATTTCCTCCGCGGTTTTGTCCGTATTCCAATGAAGAAGAATACGGATACATTTGCGCAGCGAGCCGGGAACGTCCATTTCATGTCCGCACATCAGTGCGACGTTCGTCCAGCCGAATTGTCGTGCGGCTAAAGCGGGAAACTGAGCATCCAAATCGACGGTCGTCGTAAAAATCGCACTGGCGACGTCCTCCGGCTTGAGCCCATTGGCCCGGATCATCAGCGCCAGCAGTTCCCGGGTTCCCCGAAGGATCGCTTCGCTGCTGTTTTCGTCGACCGTCGTTGCGCCTCGAATGCCTCTCATTTTTTTGGGGGGGATTTTATTCAGGGAAATTCTTCGTGAGGAACCTCACGGTTCCACGTCATAGTAAAACGCGATCGCACGATAATTGGCGATGTAGGTGTTCACTTCGCCGTGCTCCATCTCAGCAAGGATCGACGATTCGTAACTGACCGGGTCGGTGATGTGCCAGCGATAAGCGGAACACCACGATTTGCCGTCCGAGTCGTCGTATCGATAAACCGGAAATCCGTGCGCGGGAAATCCGCCCGGGTTGTTCAGTCGGCCCGGCAAAGCGTACCAACCGCAGTTGAAATAATCTTCGCTCCCGGTTCCCTGGCCGCGGAATACATTGTCGGTGAACCAACGATCGTCCCCTTCCATCCAGTTCGGAATGTTGCGCGGATGAACGCCGTCGGTATCCATGTAAACGCCGAGAAAATGACCGGTACCGCTGCGCTTAAGGAACGTGAAATATTCGTTCGGCAACGCCGGCGTTTCGCTGTGAAAGTACGTTCGGAAATACCCGAACGGGCCGTAATCGGCGGGCATAGGCTCGGTCAAAATTTCCAGCGTACCCTGCAACCCTTCCGGAATCTGCAAAGCATGGAGTGAAACGACCGCGGACGTTTTGAACGGCATCGGCATGAAATTGTAGAAACCTTCCGTAGTCCGACCGCAAAGGACCGTTTTCAGCGGAACCGCTTGGGAGGCTGCGAGGAAAAAGTACTCCAACGGCGCGGAAACGGCGGGTTTGCTCGCGCCGTCCCAGTGGATCGTGATCACGCTTCCGCCCGCTTTTTCAAGCTGCTCCTTTGTCCCGAGGAGCCGGATCGAACGAATGACACGCGAACCGCTGAGTTCGATCTTTCGGATTTCACCCGGCTTCAGGTTCAGTTCATGCCGCGAAACGAGCGTGTCGTCGGAGATGCCGAGCAGGTCGAGCATTCCGCAGTTGTTCCACGCCAGTTGCGCTTTGTACAGCGATTTCTTCTGCGATTCGGTCGGCTTGGCGGTAAAACTGACGACTTTTTGATTCTTGGGAAAATTCTGATAGGTGATTTGATAGAACCGGACGTTGTCCCCTTCGACGACGACTTTACACCCGTTCTGGTACGGAATCGGAACGTAACAATAGAATCCGCCGAGTCCTTCACCGACGAGTGGCTTGGGAAACGCTTCATGTTTGCCGGAGAAAACTTCTTCCAGCGGAATGTCGAGCGCCGGCTCCGATTTTCCGTCGAGATATATCTTGACATGTTCCCCCTTTCGGGCTAGCAGTCCGAAATTTCCGTCGGAATGCGTGAACCAGATCCGTTGGATACAGCCGGGCCCCTCCATTTCGGCGAGAACGGAATTGCCGTCTTCGAGTCGTAGTTTCGAGTACGCGCCGCTGAATCCGTCGTTGTTTCCGCCGGTACGGTCATAGCTGCTGAACAGTTCGGTCGTGGTCCCGGTTCGCAACAGCGGCAGGCGGTTAAGCATGTACATCGCGTCGATCATCGCCGTTTCGCCGGACGGAATCCCGGGCGATTGGGCGCAAAGCGAGCCGTGAAGAAAGGAAAGACACACCGAAACCACAAGAGCGGCAAAGAGGGGAAGTCGCATAGTATCTCCTGATTTTAAGGGAAAAAGATCGTCCATAAGAGAAATTTATCGGAACGGCTCCGTAGTTTCAAGTGCGTACACCAAAAAGAGAATAGTTTAAAACAAAAAAGGAGTCCCGAAGGACTCCTGTTTCATGAGCAGTAGGCGTGAATCAACGACTTAAAAGTCGTTTTCCGCCGTAAGAGGGAGGTTGCAGCGGTTGACGTTGTACTCGAAGCAGTGTGGGCTCGCTTTCTTCTGTTGACTTTCCTGTCGAATTTTTTGACTGAGGACGGCAGCGTCGTACCAGGTGAAACTCAACTCCGGATTCGAAGCGTATCGCCCGAGCGTTCGGAGCGTCTCCGCACGATTCTGGTCGTTGTAGAGAAAAACATAACGTTCCGTTCCTTTGACGAGAGCTAAAACATTTATATCCTGACTCACGGCTGCAATCCTTAAACAAAGTGGGGAGGGGTATCTTAGCGATTGTACGCTTTACGGTCGGTTTTGTATGTAAAAATTTGCCGAATTTGCTGATATTTCGGCTTGGTAATTGGATTAAACGACGCAATTGCACCTTTTCTCAATTATCGGTTAGAAAATACAGTGTTGTCGCCGATTTTTTTGACATTCTTCAATTATCACCAATAAAAAAAATTGCCTAACAGGAATATCGAGCATAGTCGGAATATGTAGTAGTCAGTTGTCAGTAGTCAGAAAGGTGTTGCTTCCCGCAATCGATAATTAGTAATTCGTAATTAATAAGGCTTCTGCCCTCCGTACCAGGTTTTCCAGGTCCGTTTGACTTCGACGGCTTTACCGGCTCCGCCGCGGAGGCTGAACATTTCCCAGATGTGCATCCGGCAACAGAAGGAGATGAACGCTTTTTTGTCGTTGAGCATCATCTGCCAATCGCCGATTCGCTTGTCGTCCTTAAAGTGGAACTCGAAGTCCGCCAAAGCTTGCGTCAGTTCCGAATCGTTTCCGTCATACAGTTTGGTGAGCGATAAAAACGGGGCGTTGGACGGGGTCGAGCGAGCCGGTTTTTCGGCTTTGGGGCCGTCCGGGACAAAACCTCGCGGATCGGGCCAGTTTTCCGGCAATCCGGGGAAAGCGGTCGGTTCCAATGCGATCTGCCCGTTCGGGAGCGGCATTCCGGGCATCGTCGCCAGGTAATCCGGGGGCGGGAGGACCGATTTACGGAGTGAAGTCGGGTCCAAGCCGATTTCTTCGAGCGAAATCTCCGATTCGATCGTTCCGTC
>JAVBTU010000526.1:0-4372 GCA_031556015.1 Thermoguttaceae bacterium | reverse complement strand
CGGTAATTTCCGGAATTATTCCCGCCTTTGTCTTTCTTTCGCGAAAAGCATTCT
Source organism: Thermoguttaceae bacterium (assembly GCA_031556015.1). Classification (GTDB taxonomy): domain Bacteria; phylum Planctomycetota; class Planctomycetia; order Pirellulales; family Thermoguttaceae; genus JAVBSX01. Next base: position 4,318 of record JAVBTU010000526.1, on the reverse strand, counting down.
CTATAATACTCGTAACGACAGCGGGCCGAAAAATCTTTCAGTCCCGAGCGAAAGCGTTTACCGTCCCACAAAAGGAGGATCAACGATGTTCAATCAAGCACTCTCCACGGCTCCTGAATTATCGCAACAGTTTGTCGCCGCGATGGGCAATGCCCCGGAGACCATCGTCCTCGCGACGGACGAAAAAGGGGTTTTCACCTGTTTCGACGGGAAGGGGCTCGAAACGACCCCCTTCCAACCGCGGGATTACCTCGGCAAATCGGTTTATGACCTGTTTACCCCGAACGATGTTCCCTACCAGCAAATCGTTGGAGCCCTTCACGGTCAATCCGCCCTGGAAACATACCAAATCGGCGAGCGCTCTTACACGGGGCGTATGCATCCGGTCTTCGACGCGGCAGGGCAAATCGTCGGGACGATCGGATTCGCCATTGACGTGACGGAACACCAGGCACTTCAACTGGCCGAACGGGAAAAGGATCGAATGTTTCAAGTCCTGTTCGACAACCTTCAGGATCCGATTTTCATCATCGATCGGGACTATACGATTCTCAAATCCAACAAGGCGATGAGCGATTTCTATCACACGTTCAGTCCGCTTGTCGGGAAGAAATGTCATTCCCTGTCGCAGGGAGACGAACTTTGCCGCGGCTGTCCCGCTCAGATTTCGTTTCAAACCGGCCGGGTCGCCCAGTCGTTCGATTACCGACAGGTCCAGACTTCGCGACCGGGGCTCTGGTTCGAGCAGACGACGTATCCGGTTTTCGATGTGAAAAACGAGGAGGTTTGCGCCGTGATCTGCCAGATGCACGATGTTTCCGAACACAAACGGGTCGAAGAGCAGATCGAACATTTCCGTGAGACCGTCAGAAAACAAACGGAAGAAATTCGTAAAAGCGAAGCGAAACTCCGTGCGATTCTCCAGTTGAACAGCGCGGCAATCTGCTTTTTCGACGCCAACCGGAAAATCATCTATTGCAACGATGCCTACGAAACGTTCACCGGGTATTCGAAGTCGGAACTGCTTCACATGCACACGACCGATTTGATCGACTTCGACGACAACACCACGAAAGAGTACGTCAATCTCCGCGACCAGGTGTTTTCCGGCAAAAAGGATCGAATTCGCTCCATGCTCAAGCACCGGAAAAAAGACGGCTCCGAAGCGTGGGCGGATATCTGTATCACCGAGTTTCGAGCGGATAACGCCCGGGAATCGCATTATGTCGCGATCGTGATCGACATGACCGACCAGCACCGCCTGATCGAAGAATTGAAAGCGTTACAAGAGAAAACCGTTTAGCCCGTACAGCGAAGCCGTCGGCGCTTCGTCTCGAATCCCCCCCATACAGGAGACAAAAATGATACTTGGTCTGGATCTCGGTTCAACGTCGCTCAAGGCGATCATTTACGATTTGGAGGGTAACGTTGTCGCCAAAGGGGTCAAACCGACGCTACGGTTCCATCCGAACCCGGAGCGACCGGAGTGGACGACGTGGGATCCGGATCAAATCTGGAATGACACCGCTGCCGCCTGTCGCGAAGCGGTTGCGCAAGTCGCCGACCCGTCCGCGATTCGCGGCGTCGCCGTCGCGGGTATGGGAATGGACGGCGTCCCGATGGACGACCGGGGAAACTGGCTCTATCCGTTCATCAGTTGGCACGATCCGCGTACGAAACCGCAGTTCGATGGGTGGATCAAAAATATCGGATCCGAGAAGACGTTTTCCATCGGCGGCAATCCGGTCCTGGTCATCAACTCGGCCCTGCGAATGCTCTGGATCAATGTAAACGAACCGGAGATCTTCACAAACACCTACAAATGGCTACTGATCGAGGATTTCGTCAACCAGCGGCTGAGCGGGAAATACTGCACCGATTTCAGCATGGCGTCGTGTACGATGCTGTTCGACCAAACGACGCAAACCTGGTCGGACGAAATGTGTTCCCTGTCCGGGATTCCCAAAGCGATTCTTCCCGACGCGTTTCAAAGCGCGACGTCGCTCGGTGAGATCACGCCGGCCGCCGCCGAACAGACCGGTTTACCGCCTGGAACCCCGATCTTTCTCGGCGGACACGACCATATCTGCAGCGGTATCCCCGTCGGCGCGTTCCATCCCGGTTCCGTCATGGATATCACCGGAACCTGGGAAACGGTACACGTGATAAGGGAAAAGGTGGAAGGGAGGAAGGGTGGAAGGGAAGAAGGGAAGAAAGATACGAGTGAAACCGCGGAGCCCTTCTCCCCTTCCCCCCTTCTCCCCTTCTCACTTCTCAAGAACGGCGTCACGGTCCAGTCTCACGCGGTCCCGGGCCGGTATTCGATGTGGGGCGGGAATCCGGCGGGGGAAATGATCGAATGGTATCGCCGGGAAATCGGGACCGCACACGGGTCGGACTGGAAATCGCTCATCGAATCCGCTGAAAGCAGTTCGCCGGGTGCCGGCGGGACGATGTTCCTGCCGCATCTGGATTCTTCTTCCTGTCCGATCATCGATCCGCGGACGCTCGGTGTTTTCGTCGGGATGAGCAGCCGGACGAAACAGGCCGACCTGCTTCGGGCCGTGTTCGAGGGGGTGAATTACCAGTTTCTCGACTCCGTCCGCGCGATGGAGGGAGCGACCGGTATCACGGCGTCGGAATTCATCGCCGTCGGCGGCGCGATTCGCAACACGTTTTGGATGCAGAACAAAGCGGATATGGTCGGTCGGCCCGTCCGTGTCCCTGAAGTCGACGAAGCGACGGTCCTCGGCGCCGCGATCGTCGCCGGAATCGGAGCCGGAGCATACAAAGATGCCGACGACGCCTACCGCCGCGTCGCCCGGGAAAGCACGGTGTACCAGCCCCGTGAGGAATTGACGAAACTGTACGACGAACTGTTCCCGATCTACCGGAATTTGTACACCGCGACCGCCCCGATCAATCACGCACTGTACGACAAGTTCATGGTCGATTAACAGCCCGATCCTCCGCACCCTATTTCTACCATGGCGTCAAACACCGGCGAAGCCGAACGAATCGTTGAAATCCTCCCCGCGAAACGGTTGGCGTCGATCGACGCTTATCGCGGGCTCGTGATGCTCCTGATGCTCGCCGAGATGCTTCATCTCGGTTCCGTGGCGTCGTCGCTGCCGGAAACGATTGCGGAGGGCTGGAAACAATTCTGGCAGTTCCTCGCGCATCACCAAACGCATGTCGAATGGACCGGCTGGACGATTCACGACATGATCCAGCCGTCTTTTTCGTTCCTCGTCGGGGTCGCGCTTCCGTTTTCTCTGGCATCACGAATCGCCAAAGGACAATCGCGGTTTCGGATGACGCTGCACGCGTTTTCCCGGGCGGTGATCCTGATCCTTTTGGGCGTGTTTCTCCGTTCGATTCACCAAAATCAAACGAATTGGACGTTCGAGGACACGCTTTCGCAGATCGGGCTCGGTTACGTTTTTCTTTATTTTCTCGGTTTCCGTTCGGTTCGGTTTCAAGTGATCGCACTCGTCGTACTTTTGGTCGGATACTGGACACTATTCGCGACGTATCCGCTCCCCCATGAAAATTTCGACTGGGCCGCCGCGGGCGTCGCACAGGATTGGGCGCACAACACCGAAGGTTTCGCGGCGCATTGGAATAAGAACACGAATCCCGCCTGGGCGTTCGATACTTGGTTCCTGAATCTCTTTCCCCGGCAGGCTCCGTTTGCCAACAACGGCGGCGGTTACAGTACGTTAAGTTTTATCCCGACGCTCGGAACGATGATCCTCGGCCTGTTCGCCGGGGAACTGCTGCGATCGCAACATCGGGAACGCTCCAAGATCGCGCTCCTTTTGATTCTCGGCGCAGCGTGCTTTTTTGCCGGACAACTCTTGGGCGAATTCGGTCTTTGCCCGGTCGTCAAGCGGATCTGGACACCGTCCTGGACGCTCTTGAGCGGCGGAATCTGCTTTTGGACCTTGGCCGCGTTTTACCTGATCGCCGATTTGGCGCGGGGCGAGTTGCTCTTTTTCCCGCTGGTCGTCGTCGGAGCCAATTCGATTACGGCGTACTGTTTGGCCGATACGCCGATCAACGCGTTTTTTCGGAACAATTTACAAATCCATTTCGGAAAGGACATTTTCCTCGCGTTCGGCCCCGCCTATCAACCGCTCGTTCTCGGCGCGTGCGTCCTTTTGATCGACTGGCTCATCCTCTGGATCATGTACCGTAATAAATGGTTCGTGAGGATTTAAATAAGAAATAAGAAATAAGAAATATGAAATGAGAAATGAGAAATGAGAAATGAGGACGAAAACAGAGCGGGAAGCGTAAGCGAGCGCAATTCTAT
>JAVBTU010000021.1:0-5555 GCA_031556015.1 Thermoguttaceae bacterium | reverse complement strand
GGCGCCGCGTAAAACGGCGTGCCGAGCATCTCCTTCTCTTGCGTCAAAGAACCCGATTCCACCCGGGGATTGCGCTGCGCTTCATCCCCGGCTCTTTTTAGTTTTCCGATCCCGAAATCGGCGATTTTGATTCGCCCTTTCGTCTCGAGTAAGATATTTTCCGGCTTGATGTCCCGATGCAGAATTCCTTCGTCGTGCGCGTAGGAAAGCGCATCGCAAATTTCCGGGATGATCGCAAGAGCCTGTTCCGGCGTGAAGCGTTCGGACCGCATCGCCTGCCGCAAGTTCACCCCTTCCACGTATTCCATGAGGAGGTAGAAAAAACCGTCCGACTCCCCGAAGTCATACACCGCGACGATATTCGGATGGTTCAGCCGGGCAAGAAGCCGTCCTTCCCGCTCAAAGCGTTCACGAAAATCCTGCCGTTCGTGTTTGTCGGCCAGAATTTTGAGGGCAACGAGCCGGTCGAGCTTCTTCTGCCGGGCTTTGTAGACCGCTCCCATCCCGCCGACGCCGAGTAGTTCAAGGATTTCCAGTTGTGGAAAAACGGCGGTAACCCGCTCCAAACTCGGCGGATCAAGGCGGTCGGAGCTGCCGGTCGGTTCTCCCGCGGCTAATTTTAATAGATCAAGATCGGACATGAGAAATCTCCGAAAAATGGGGGTTGTCGTATTGTACACCGTCGCCGCGATCAAAAGGATCGGACTCTCAGCGACCTATGCCGGTTTTTTTAGCGACGGTTACAAATTTTTCCCGTTTTTCAAGATTTCGGAAATCCAGTCCGAGCGAAGAAGACAACTTCCGGAGCAAGAACCTCTTTCGGTCGGATTTGAGGGATACATCAAGTCTAAACAGGCGGGCGGGGCGCCCACCCTCCATAAAAAAAACGCCGGGATCGCGTTTGCGGTCCCGGCGAAAGAGTTATCGGAGACGAACCAGGTCTCAGTCGAGACGATAATCGCCGCGATATTTCGGTTTCACCAAATCGGCGACGCCCGGAGTTTTGAGCGAGTCGACGTTCGTGACCTTGAGATTCTTGGCGTCCCATTCGATCTTTTCGCCTTCGACACCGGCTTTGGAAGCGGCCCAAACGGCAAGGTTACCCAAGAGAATCGTTTCGGTCAACGGTCCGCCGCGATCGATGAAGTTCGACTTGCAGATCTTCGGATCGTTCGCTTCGACGGCACGGAACAATTCGTACATGTTGTTCAAGTCGAAGTTCCCCTTGTCCACGGCATAGGTCGGCTCGAGACCCGAGAGTTCCTTGCAGTTGATGAACTGGTATTCTTCGCAGTAATCGGAAGGACTGTAAAACGAGCCTTTTTCCCCGATGATGAACACGCCGCTGTCGGCGATGTCCCCGGTGTAACCGGCGTCTTCGAACATTTTCTTCGGCGGTTTGTTGCCCCGACGATCATACCAGTAGAACGGAATCGCCGGCCGATTTGCCGTTTCGGGAAATTCGAAGTGAATGTAGGATTCTTCGGGGAAGCTGTCGAAATCGTGGCCCGAGGTTTTGGCCTGAACGGAAATCGGATCTTTCAATTCGCAACCGTCGAACGGTACCGTGACCTGGTGGCACGCCATGTCGCCCAGAGCCCCGGTTCCGAAATCCCACCAGCTTCTCCACGCGAAGGTGTGGTAAACGCCCGGCCAAAATTCGCGTTCTTTGGCGACGCCGAGCCAGAGATTCCAATCGACGCCCTGGAGCGCTTTGTCGATTTCGGCCTTTTTGTCCTTGACGGCTTCGTCGATATCCTCTTTGGCCAATCCTTCATCCTTCATGTGGGCGATGAATTTCTCCATCGTGACCGGACGATTCGGACCTTGGGGCCAAACGGGACGGTTGGACCAAACGTAGCATGCTTTCAACGGACCGAGTACTCCGCCTTTCAATTGGGCGATCGCCATGCGGGACTTGTTCAAGGCGCTTCCCTGATTCCCCATTTGCGTACAAACGCCGGTTTCCTTGGCCAATTCGGAGAGCTTGCGGGCTTCGTAGATGGTGCGGGTCAGCGGCTTTTGGGTATAGCAGTGCTTTTTCATCCGCATCGCCATGAGCGTCGCCGGGGCGTGCATGTGGTCCGGCGTACTGATGGTCGCGATCTCGAACTTATCCTTAAGATCGTTGAGCATTTCGCGGAAGTCGAGATATCCTTTCGCGTTCGGATAAGCGCCTTTCGCGGAAGCGAGCGTTCCCTTGTCGACGTCGCACACGCCGACGATATCGCCGAACTGGGCCGCATTGGAGCAGTCGCCGCCCCCTTTACCGCCGACACCGATGCTGACGACGCCGAGCTTCGAGTTGGCGTCCGCCCGGGCAATACGTTGATTACCGGCACTGACCCAATATCCGACGCCCGTCGCGGCGGTTACTTTAAGAAAATCACGTCTGGTTGCTTGAATCGCCATTATTATTGGTCTCCCAAAATGGTGTAAGAAAAAATCGGAAAATGAAAAACGTCGATTTACGACTTCTCATGTACGCTTTCTCGTCGTATCGATCCGACACTTTGGGAACGGAGTTTCGATCACGACCGCAGTCGACGATTCTACACAATCTGAAAAAAAAATACCAGACTGGTAGGAAAAATTTTTCCGATCGAAGGCGTTCAAGGATTTTTAGCAAATTCGTAAGCCATGAGTTTGCCGACGAGCCTTGCGGCGAGGAATTCCGTAATGATATTATCTCCTCCCAGCGGGGCGGTTTCGACGACGTCGGCTCCGATCACCCGTTTTTCCTTGAAAACCCGTTTGAGGATCGCGATGACCTGGATCCAGGAAAGCCCGCCCGGTTCGGGCGTTCCGACTCCCGGGGCTTGGGATGGGTCGAAACCGTCCACGTCGATCGTGATGTAAACATTCCCCCGAAGCCCGTACAGGACGCGGTCCAAGGCGAACTGGAAATCGTCCTGAATCATTTTCGGAGTAATGATCCTGCGGATGCGCTCGGGACACTGTTGAAATTCTTCGGCGGAAAAGCTTCGGATCCCGACCTGAACCAAGTGGGGCGTGATTTCCGACACGCGGCGCATCACCGCGGCGTGGGAGTGAACGCCGCCGGTAAATTCGTGCCGCAAATCGGCATGGGCGTCGAATTGAAGAACGCAAACGTCCTCATATTTTTCCACAGCGGCGCGAACGATCGGGGCGGTAATGCTGTGTTCGCCGCCGAGGAAGATCGGAAACCGCCCGTGGGTGAACAGATCGAGTTTCCTGACGGTTTCGTATATCCGCTGCATTTGAAGCGGCGGTGTCTCGGCGGCGGGAATGGGGGGATGCGTCGCGATTCCGGCACGAAAATATTCCTGGAGCGTTTCCTCGTCGAAATGCTCCATCTGATCGGACACGTCCAGTATTGCCGCCGGTCCTTTTGCTGTTCCGTGTAGGAAACAGACGGTCCCTTCGTAAGGAATCGGCACGATATGAAATTTCGCCGTTTGCGGATCCCGGAATTCCGGCTCAAGTTGAAAAAAAGTTCCGTTTTCAGGCGTGTGAGTGGGCATGACGGCATCTGGATTAAATTTTGATCCCCGCGAAAACGGCTTCCAATCTCCAGCGTAAGAGATGAGCGGTTCGTAAAGTGATTCGACACGAAACCTGGAAAACTACTTTACCAAAGCCGTCGGATTCATCAATCGCCCCGGTTTCGCGGAAGTACGTCTTTTTCGGCCTTCGCCAGAAAATAACCGGCAAGTTTATGAATAACGTGTCGCTCATGTCGTGCCGAGGTACTCCGAAGCATCTGGTTTCAAACCATGCGCGCTATGCAAAGCATGTTGACCGCATCCACCAGATTTTTCGCTCCGTGAATACACTGCGCTCAAGAATGACAAATCGCGCCCCACCAAATTTACGCGCACCCCAAAAACCTGAAATTTCGCATGTTCACTTTTCGGCGCCGGGATTTCGGATAGAATAGGTTTATTATTCACGATTTACAATTTCACGATTTACAATAATTTCCGTCTTTGTTTTTGAATGTCATCACGTCGAACTCTCAAAGCCGCCGAAGCGATTCGCGAAGTCGTCGGCATGTCGATCATCGCCGATTTGCAGGATCCCCGGATAAAAAATGTGACCGTGACCCGGGTCGAAGTTTCCGGCGATATGCGCTACGCCAAAGTTTACGTTTCCGTCATGGGAGACGAAGCGATGGAAACCCTCTCGCTGCGCGGACTCCAATCGGCGGCCGGTTATCTCCAGTCGAAATGCGCCAAACGGATCGATACCCGATACACGCCGCAGTTGCAATTCCTCATCGATAAAGGAGCGAAAAACTCGCTCCTGATCACGAAAATCCTCTCCGAAGTTCTTCCGAAGGAAGAGGAGTCCGAAGAAGAGTACGAAGACGAAGACGAAGACGAAAACGCTGAAGAATAATTTCCATTCCATCGCAATAATTCTCATGCAAAAAATCGCTGTTGTCATGGCTGCCGGAAAAGGGACCCGAATGAAATCGGATCTCCCGAAAGTGCTCTTTCCCGTCTGCGGACGCCCGATGATCGAGTTCGTCCTCGACGCGTTGGAGCAAGCCGGAATCGATCGAATCATTGCCGTGGTCGGATACCGGAGCGATCTGGTTCGGGAAACGCTTGCTCATCGGAAAAATCTCGAATACGCCGAGCAAACGCAGCAGCTCGGAACCGGGCACGCCGTGATGATGTGTCGCGAACAACTGCAATCGCACAACGGGCCGGTCATGGTCGTCGCCGGCGACTGCCCGATGATCCAAGTCGATTCGATTCGGACGATGCTCCAATCGTACACGGAAACGGCCCCTCCCGCATGCATTCTCGGAACCGCACACAAGGACGATCCGTTCGGGCTGGGCCGGATTGTTCGGGATGCAAGCGGCGAGTTCACCGGAATCGTCGAAGAAAAGGACGCGACCGAAGAACAAAAGAAGATCACGGAAGTGAATATGAGTTATTACATCTTCCACACGCCGGATCTGCTCGACGCCCTGACGCACCTGAAGACCGATAATTCGCAAGGAGAGTATTACATCACCGACGCTCCGTTGGTCCTGAAAAAACAAGGGAAAAAAGTCGTCGCGCTTCCCGTTCTCAAACCGATCGAAAGTCTCGGCATCAACACGATCGACGAACTGAAAGCCGTCGAACAGGCCCTTGAAAACGGGTGAACCCGATCACGTCGAGTCTCCGACTTTTGACTTTTGTTCACCGTATTTCCATGGACGCACGGCAGATCATTCCCGTTTTCGGTATCGCGGTTTTCACGCTTCTTGCCTGGCTCGTTTCCCGCGACGTCAAAAGGCTCAATTTTCGGCTTGTTTTCTGGGTATTTGCGTTCCAGTTCCTCTTCGCCCTGTTCGTCTTTCGGACGCAAGTCGGGCAAAGCCTGTTCGCCGGAATCAATTCGGTCGTGACCGCGACGGTCGACGCCGCGCTGGAAGGCCCGAAATTTGTGTTTGGCTCCCTCGCGGACCCCGCCGCATCGGAAAAAAACGGAGTCGGATTCCTCCTGTTTTTCCAAGGGCTCGCGACGGTCTTGGTGATTTCCGCCCTGCTCGCGATCCTGTATTACCTCGG
>JAVBTU010000146.1:0-5720 GCA_031556015.1 Thermoguttaceae bacterium | reverse complement strand
GCCGGGTCTATCCCCAGTACAATCAGTCCATCTGTTCGAGAAGTTCGCCGCTGATATTGCCGTTATGGCTGACCTGCTGCACGTCGTCGAGTTCTTCCAGGCGGTCGATCAGACGCGTCAACGCGTTCGCCACCGAGAGATCATTGATTTCGCAGATCAGATCGGAACGCTGGATGACTTCGGCTTCGTCCGGAGTGATTCCGGCTTCGCGCAGCACGTTGCTGATCGCTTCCAGTGCGTTCGGCTCAGCCCAGATTTCGGCATAGCCATCTTCGCATTCGATATCTTCGGCGCCGGCGTCCAGTGTGAGCTCCATCAATTTCTCTTCATCAGCGGCGTCGCCGGTAATCACGAAATGTACGATTCCGGCTGGGAAAAACCGTTTCGCGGCGCCGGAATCGACGCCGACGACCAAACCCGCTCCTTCGTACTGACACGGGAAAACGATCGGCTGCGGTTGACGCTGCTGTCCTGCCGGGATTCGCAAACGGTCGACGACAAAAGCGGCTTGTCGACCGGAGAAGAAGAACCGGCGCCGTTTCATCTTTTGCTCGGGCACGATCCTTCGTGTGCCGGCGGAAAAACGGGAGCCGATTTGCATTTGGCCGGACACACGCACGGCGGACAGGTTTGCGTTCCCGGTTTCGGTCCGATCGTCACGTTCGCGCACGGAATTCCACGGTCGTGGGCTTATGGAAAAACAGTCCTTCCCGACGATTCGACGCTCATCCTCTCCAACGGCGTCGGAATGGAGCGGGGCCCGGCTCCGCGTATTCGATTCTGGTGTCCGCCGCAAATCGTCGTGATCGACCTGCTCGCGAAACGGTAGGCTCCCGAAATCGTTGCGATTTTCGAAAACAACGCCCGTCAGCGCCGAATCATTCTGCGGAAACGCGGCTGTTCCATGAGAACGTAACCGTACGCGCTCATCGCCAGCGGAATGAAAATCGCGGTCGGCGTCAGACAAAACGGAACGAAAAACGGAAACGCGAACCCGAGGACGACCGAACGTTCCCCGATTAAATACGTTTCAAAAATCGGCAGGCCCAGGAGCAGGAAATTGGAAATCGTTCCCAACCAGAGCCCGAACCGGCTTTTCAAGAGCCCGACGTAAAAGAAAACGAGCGCGAAAACCAGACCGAGCAGCAGGTTCGCCGTTGCCGCGATCGGGCCGCTGGAACCGAAAAAAGCGACCAAACCGGCGGGGAGCGTGATCGTTAAAAGCTGGATTCCGGCATAAATCGTCGGCCAGTGATACAGGATTTGCGTCAGTTCCTCCTCGACCCGCAAGCCGGCTTCTTTTCCTTGGGCCAACGACATCCAGGTCAGCAGCCGGGCCGTATACAACTCGAAATTCGGGTTTTCCGAAATGTCGATTCCCCATTTCCCACGGCCGGGAATATGCAGCCGAACCCAACCGTATCGTACTTCCAGCCAACGACTTGCGATTTGACGGGAGACTTGATAGAATTCCTTCGCGTTCGGATTGTCGTCCTGAAACGGTCCCTCGATGGTCAGTACGTCCTGATCGACGATCAACGTGTATTCCCGTTTCCAGCCGATGAACCGAAGGTGCTGTCCCTTGAGCACGATCGGCATCGCCGGTTCCGGACTCCCCGCGGGAATCGAAAAGGAAATATCGATGATCTCTGTCATTGAATTACTAAATACAAATTACGAATTGAGTGAAACAGGTAAAAAGCGTGCGCGGTGATTTTGTCATTGGTAATTCGTAATTAGTAATTCGTAATTAAAAAAAAATGTCTTCTTCCCTCCTGCTTTTCACGTTCGTCGTCTACACGCTCCTGTTGTTCGGGATCGCGTGGGGGACGTCGCGGAAGGCGGATAATCGGAGCTATTTCACCGGCAATCGGAAGTCGAACTGGCTGCTCGTCGCTTACGGAATGATCGGCGCTTCGCTGTCCGGCGTTACGTTTATGTCGGTTCCCGGCAACGTGATGAAGGAAAAATTCTTCTACGTCCCGATGCTCCTCGGGTTCGGCGCCGGATACCTGGTGATCACGTTCGTTTTGCTCCCATTGTACTATCGAATGAATTTAACGTCGATATACACCTACCTGTTGGAGCGATTCGGCGAATGCAGCTACAAAACGGGCGCGGCGTTTTTCATCGTTTCCCGTCTGCTCGGGGCAACGCTCAGGACGTTCCTGGTCGTGAGCGTTTTGCATCTGTTCGTTCTGTCCGCAATGGGAATACCGTTTTGGCTCGCCGGAGCGGTGTTCGTCGTCTTGGCGATTCTCTACACGTTTTACGGCGGCGTCAAGACGATCGTTTGGACCGATTCGCTGCAAACGACGTTCATGATCCTCGGCGTGGTCGTCGCGACGGTCATGGTTTGCCGTCAACTCGGATTCGGGGTCGTCGAGATGGTCTCGAACGTCTTTTCCAGCGAACACGCCCGGATGTTCGATCCCGATTGGGGAAGTAAAACGTATTGGGTCAAGCAGTTCGTCAGCGGCGTGTTCACGTCGATCGCCATGACCGGGCTCGACCAGTCGATGATGCAGAAAAGTTTAAGTTGCGCGAATATCCGCGATGCTCAAAAAAACATTCTCACCACGACCGTGCTGATGGGCGTGGTCAATATGCTTTTTCTTTCCCTGGGGGCGATGCTCGCGATTTACGTCGTCGCCGAAGGAATCGAAATTCCGTTGCTCCCCTCGGGCAAGGGAATGGATACCGACAAGATATTTCCGATCGTCGCGCTGGAATACCTCGGCCCGACGGCGGCCCTGTGCTTTTTCATCGGGATCATTTCCGCGGCGTATCCGAGCTGTGCGGGCGCGTTGACTTCGCTCACGACTTCGATCTGCATCGATATGATCGAGATGGACAAAAAGAACTGGTCCGAAGCCCGGCAGCGACGTACCCGGATGCTCGTACAGTTGTGCGTCGCCGTCGCGTTCCTCGGGTTGATGATCGCCTTTAACGTCCTCAAGAATGAAGCGATTATCAACATGGTGTTCAAAATCGCTGCGTACACCTACGGGCCGCTGCTCGGATTGTTCCTGTTCGGCTTATATGTTCCGCTGAAAGTACGCGACGCTTTCGTTCCGGGGATTTGCGTCCTTTCGCCGGTCTTGTGTTTCGCTCTGGAAACCTACACGATTTCGGCCTGGAATTTCAGGTTCGGATTCTCGCTCCTGCTCGTCAACGCCGCCTTCACGATGCTCGGACTTCTCTGCGCCGGGCGGGAGCGGCTTACAACCTGAAACTTGCCCGGGGACTACGGCGGAGTACCGCCTCCATCCCCGGCTCTTTTGGCTTTCCCTCCATTACTCCATAATCACCCGGAACCCGACATTGTAAACCTTTTGCCAAGGTTCGTAGTACCGTCGGTATCCGCTTCGGGCGAATTTCGGGCGGTCGTTCCAGGAGCCGCCGCGGACGACTTTCGGCAAGGTCGAACCTTCCGGGCTCGGCGAGAACGGGTACGGCCTGTAGTCGGACGCCGTCCATTCGCAAACGCCGCCGTGCATGTCGTACAGGCCCCACGGATTCGACTGGTACGCCGCCATTTTTTCCGCGATCATCTGACCGTCGTTGACACCTTCGGCTCGTGGAAGGAACGCTTGCCAGTCGGCGTGGGGAATCGGTTGCGGATTCACGCCGGCGACGACGAACTTTCGCGTGCTTTCGTCGGCGAGGTTTTCGAATTTTCCGAAATCGACGTCCAGCTTTCCGTACCACATCGGCGTGTCGGTTCCCGCCCGAGCGGCCCATTCCCACTCCGCTTCGGTCGGGAGCCGGAATGTTTTGCCCGTCTTTTCACTCAACCATTTGCAGAAATCGTTCGCTTCGTTCCAGTCGATCCGAATCACCGGCTGGTCCGGCTTGTTCGCTGGATAACCGGGCGTCGTATGGTCCTTGTTCCACTGGTCGATGTACCGCGAATCGTGATTCGGGTCGTACTTCTTGAAGAGCGCGTTGGACACTTCCGTCGTGAGCATCCAGAACGGTTTTTCAATCGCGACTGCCGAGCGGGGCAGTTCGTCGCGGTTGCCTTTGTCGTCTCCCATGACGAAGTTTCCGGCAGGAATCCGCACGAGATTCAGCGTCGTTTGATCGTCGAGTTCGACGTCTCGCATGATCGCATAGGCGCCGGCCGCTTGCATCTTCTTCGCGGTTTCGGTGTCAAACGGCCAGTTCTCGACTTGCGGGGCGGTGTAATCCGGCTTCGGAAGTTTCAGCGGTTCGACGAACGCGATCTTTTCCTTCTGCTTTTCGCCGAGATACGAATCTTCCTCGTAGTCGAGTTTGATATTCGCGTACATCTCCTTCAGTTCGACGTATCGCTGGTTCACCTCCTGGAGTCCGGCTTTCCCTTTGCCGCGAGCCGCTTCGGCGACTTCGAGCCAGGTTCCGTAGTACGGGACGTTCAAATCGGCCCACGCGAAAAGCTTATGCAACGATTCGTCGTCGATCTGAACTCCGGCGTGCCCCTTGGCGAGTTTCTGGAACAGCTCGCTGGTCGACGCGTGAAATTCGAGCGGCTTCAGCATGTGGACGTCGCTTTCCGGACCGGGGCGGCGGACGAACCTCGCCAAAGCGTGGTACGAATTCGAGAAGTGCATCGGTCCTTTGTTCGTGTCGGCGAAGTTCGGGACCGTTTTGTGATCCTCGTCGCCGTTGTGACACCCGACGCAGTATTTGTCCAAAACCGGCTGGATTTCCGCTTCGTACGTAAAGGGGCGTTCCGGTCCGTAGAACGGTTCGAACGGCGTCGGTATTTTCGTGCGTGCGATCGTCGATTTCGACGGCGTCACGGTGTTCTGCGGCTCATGACACCCGATGCACGAAACCGTTTCGCCGGGCATCCCGACGAACCAGGTCCGCATCAGTTGCAGCGCCCTGCCCTGCTCGTCGAGCGGCTGGAGGGCGATCGGCGTGTTCGCGGGGATCGTGAACATCGCGCTGCCGTCCTCGTACACAGGGACTTCGCCGAGAATCCGTTTGGCGTCCCAGGAACTTTCCATACCGAAATACTGGTGTCCGCCGATTCCGCGGTAGGAATAACTGTAAGCGAAAATCCGCAGTTTCTTGACCGTCCCACGCGGCACGTTTTTCAATCCGTCCCCCATGTAAATGTCCGTGAGGAAAACGGTCGCTTCCGTTTGATCCGTATCGACGCGAGGCGCGAGGACCGGCGGCGTCTTGCGCTTAACGACCGGCGTCGGCTCAAGGAGAAAATAGCCCGGCTCTTCGCGGAGCAGCAGCAGATTGTCAAACGTGTCAACCAGGTACAGCCCCCACGGCGACTGCGCATCCATTTGGCAGGAGACGAGATAATAGTTTTCGTCCAAAGGCGCCGGGAACAAAAACTTCGGCCAGGAATTGTCGACGAGCTGATCTTCGATAATCGGCTCGACTTTCTGCCCATAGCCCGGGATCCTCTGGACGACGCCGTCCGCTTCCTTCCGGCCCTGCGACGGATCGAACACGACCAGTTCCCCCATCCGCGCGACGCCGTGATGCCCCGAGACGATTCCGGCGAACTTCGTCGGGTGGTTCGGAACCGGTTTGGCGTAGAACAAACTGTTCGGCCAGAACGAATTGCTTCCGTAATGCTCGACCTGGTTCGTTCCGTCCGGGTTCATGCTGAACAGGATTCGTGTGAAGTAATGCGCCGTATCGGTGTATTCCCAGCGGAGGTACATGATGCGACCGTTCGGCAGTGCGACCGGGCACCAGTCCTGATC
>JAVBTU010000355.1:0-4599 GCA_031556015.1 Thermoguttaceae bacterium | reverse complement strand
TATTTCAACGCTCGCTTACGCTTCCCGCTCTGATTTTGCTTCCCGCTCTGATTTTCTACCATGTCCCTGACTTTATTCGACAACGAGACCTTGCCGCTTCCGGAAGACACGGAGGAGTTGCTGCTGGTCGCGTACATGGATAACGAACTCGGCGCGGAAGAGCGGCGGACGTTCGAAAAACGTTTGGCGACGGAGCCGGCGCTTCGGCAAAAACTGACGGACTTCGAACGAGCGTGGAATGCTCTCGATTTTCTCGATACCTGCAACACGGACCGGGAGCAGGTCGGCACGACGCTCGAGATGATCGCGGTTCGAGTGGAAGAAGAAGCCCGAACTTTGGCGTCGCAACAAAAACGAAAAACCGGAATTCATACGTTTTTCTTTCTTCTCGGCTTGCTCTTGGCAGCATTTGTGGGATACTGTACCTTCGACCGTTTGTATGCCGTGGATGAGGAGCAGAAAATCTACGACTTACTCCTGATCGAACGATTGGATCAGTACCGCCTTCTTGACGAGCGCCCTTCGTCCGGGATCGACGAAATCGAGTTTTTACGCCAATTGCATGAATCAAAAATCTTGGACTGATCCCCCGAGGCCGACCGAGCGAACAGGATGGTGGTCGCGACCTTGTGGGGGATATGATGTAATGCGTCTCGCGATTCCGCTGATTATCTCGGCCGGATCGATTTCGCTGATGAATTTCACCGACCGGATGATCCTCAACGTGATCTCGCCGACGGCGATGTCCGCGTCGATGCAGGGGGGGATGCTCTTTTGGACGCTTATCTCATTGCCGATGAGCGTTGCCGCGTACACCAATACGTTTGTGTCTCAATACAACGGCAGCGGCAATTTCCACCGAATCGGCCCAGTCGTTTGGCACGGAATCGGATTCGGGTTCCTGATGATGCCGCTGGTCATGCTCCTGGAGCCGTTCGGAAAAAGCGTTTTCCTCTTTTTCGGGCACGACCAGAGCATTCTCGCGATGGAATGCTCGTATTTCCGGCTGGTCCTCCTGGGAAGCGGAGCCGTGATCGCCAGTGAAGCGGCCGCCTCGTTTTTCTACGGACGCGGAAAAATGAAGGTCGTGATGAACGTCAACATATTTTGTGTCTTCGTGAATCTTTACCTGGACATCTGCTGGGTGTTCGGGCTGTTCGGTTTTCCTCGTTGGGAACTCGAAGGGGCCGCGATCGCGACCTCGGTCGCCCAGTGGATTCGCTTGGCGCTTTTCGTCGGCTTGATGTTTTTGTCCGACTGGGGGGAAAAACGATACCACCTTATTTCCGGTTTGAAATTCGATTGGCCGTTGTTCAAGCGGCTGATGTACTACGGTTTCGGGAGTGGCGTTCACATTTGTCTTGACACGCTCTGTTTTTCCATGTTCGTATTCCTCGTCGGCGGATTGGGGGCCGTCGCCTACAACGCGACGACGATCGCTTTCACACTCAACACGTTCACGTTTCTGCCGATCGTCGGAACCGGTATCACGGTCGCGACGATGGTCGGCAATCAACTCGGATACAACCGCCCGGACCTGTCCGAACGAGCCGTCTATACCGCGGTTTCGATCGGGACGTTTTACGTCCTGATGTTCGGCTTCGTTTTCCTGTGCTTCCCCGATTTTTTACTCTCCTGGTTCAAAACCGGCGGCGCCGCCGAGGGAGCCGAGGAAACGTACGCCGCCGCGAAATATTTGCTACGGTTCGTCGCGTTCTTCCTGGCGTTCGACGCGTTCGGGATCATTTTTTCCTCCGCGATCAAAGGGGCCGGAGACACGAAATTCGTGTTCGCCGTGACGGTCTTCCTGGCGCCGGTGACGCCGGTGGCCTGTTTTCTCGGAATCCACTTCTTCGGACTTGGACTCTACTGGTGCTGGATCGTCATGACGGCGTGGGTTCTTTTGACCGGCGTCATCTTTTTCGTTCGCTTCCGCCAGGGACGCTGGAAAAAAATGCGCGTCATCGAGAAAGAACTCTATCTCGCCGGAGAGGAAGGTAGAGGATAGAGGAGGGTGCGCGCAAATTTTCGTCGAATTGATCTTGTCGGCTCGAAAATATGATAAAATTCTTCTACGGTACGGGCATTTTTCAAAATCGCTTTTCGACCCGAACATCATGTTTCACTGCCTTTTTCTCGCTCTGCTGCTGACACTTCAGGAAACGCCCGCCCCAGTGAATCCGGAATCTCCGTCGATCGGCACCGAAAAGCCGGACGAATGGGGGGCCGGGACCGAAGCGGGTACGGCGACGCTCGGCATCGGAGGGGGGGCTCAGCCGGCGATCCGGTTCGATTTGGCTCCCCCCACGGTTTTTCCGGATGTGACGAATACGCCCGCTCCTGAAATGGAAATACACCCGCCGTTCACCGGATTATTCTGGGGAAATGTCGTCGGTCTCAAGGACCCCGAAGTTGTCAACGCGCCGACGCAGCCAACTTCGGATTCGCCGATTCCGGAAGTTGTCGTGCTGGTCGGGCATGTCGGGCCCGTCGAAACGCTCGCCTTCACCGCCGATCAAAAAAATATCATTACCGGTGGATCGGACCGTCAGATCATCCTTTGGAATGCTTTCACCGGTGAACAGGTTCGCCGTTTTCGCGGAAGCCGGAGTAATATCGCGTCGATTTCCGTTTCAAAAAACGACAAAAATTTCGTCAGTTGTTCCGCCGTGGACCGGCGTGTGCTGCTTTGGGACGTCAATTCGGAATCGATTTTCGAGGAATATCCCTCAACGCGGTTCGAGGCGAGTACCGTCGCCGTGAGTGCCGACGCTCTCAATGTCGGTGTCGGACTCATGGATGGACAAATCACATTCTTTCGCAAGTCGGACGCGGGATCGACTCCCAAGGAAGAGACGTTCAAAGGACATCTTTTAGCGGTGAACCGAATTCGTTTCAGCCCAGACGAACAATTTTTCCTGACTTGTGGCAACGATCGGGCAGTGACTGTTTGGGAAACGAAAACCTTCCGAAAGAAAACGTCGTTTCGTTTCCATAAGGGAGCGGTCCTTTGCGCCGACTTCAGCCCGGACGGCCGGTGGGTCGTTTCCGCCGGAACCGACAAGACGGCGATCCTCTGGAGCATCGACGACGGTGAAGTGAAGCATCGATTTTCCGGACACGTCGGCGATATTTCCGAAGTCGCTTTCAGCGCCGACGGAACGCAAATCATGACCGCCTCGAAAGATCGAACCGTCGTTCTTTGGGACGCGAAAACCGGCGAGAAGTCGGCCGTTTGCGAAAAACGCAACTCGCCGATCGTCTCCGCCGCGTGGAACCAGTTGAACGGAAGCGTTGCGCTGGGCTGCATGAACGGAACCGTGGAGATTCTCGCCCCTTCCGCTTTCGTGTCCGAAAAATCCGGAGTTCCCGAGCCCGGCGACGCTTTGATCGCAAGCGGCCGTTCGGATCGGTCGACACTCGACCCCGTCGCCCGGAAACGTAAGGCCCTCATGGAGTTGCCGAGAGGACAGTTGATGTATCGGTTCGGGAACACGAGCAACTACTCCGATACCGGAGACGTCAGTCCCAACGGCTTGAACTTCGCGTCCGTCAATTCCGAGCGCGGCGAAGGAACGCTTTGGGATGCGACCAACGGCAAGGTCACTCGAATCCTGCGAACTCCGCAGGTCCTTTCCGCGATTCGATTTCATACGAAAGATTCCAATTTTCTCGTGACGGGCTCCAAGAACGGAGAGATTCAATATTGGAATTTGTCCGCCGACAAAACGACCGGCGAATTCCCGGGGCATAACAGCCCGATCCAGACGCTCGTCGTGTCGGCGGAGGGAACTCGATTCCTCACCGGAGCCGGGGATGGGACCGTGATCCTTTGGGACCTGCTGGCGAAAAAACAGCTTCAATCCTTTGAGGCGAGTACCAAAGGAATTCTGTCGCTTGCCATGAGTAAGGACGGAAAACACTTTGCCGTCGGATCGGGGGAAAACACCGTCGGACTCTGGACGCTTGTCTCGGAGGAAACGTGGACATTCACGGAGCAAAAATTGGTCGGACACGAATCCGGCGACGTTTCCGTGGCTTTTTCCCCGGACGGAACCCGATTGTTCTCCGCCGCCGCGGACGGTCGGGCGATCCTTTGGGACGTCGCTTCCGGACAAATGCGCCGGGAATTCAAAGCTCACACCGACGCGATTCTTTCGGTTGCGATCAGTCCGAACGGCCAGTATTTGTTGACCGGCGGGAAGTCGGAAGAGTTTTCCCTGCTTTGGAACGTCGACGCCGACGAACCGATTATGATCTTTCCCTTCCAGGGAGGACCGGTCACGAATCTCATGTTTCACCCGAAACACCTGAGCGTCATCACCCTCGGCGGAAGAACGCCGCTCTACTGGAACATCACGGATCTGAGAGGGAAATGACAAATGAAAAATGAAAAATGACAAATACTGCCGAGTGGGAATCGCGAGCGACCATGTTTAAGGCTTCGCCGGAAAGTTTTATGCCGGTTTTGTCATCCTGAGGTACTCCGAAGGATCTGGTTTCAAGCGGAGTTCGCAACTCAATGCGTGTTGGCCGGATATACCAGATTCTTCGCTTCGTGAGTACACTGCGCTCAGAATGACATCATTTCTCACTCGA
>JAVBTU010000393.1:0-7297 GCA_031556015.1 Thermoguttaceae bacterium | reverse complement strand
GACAATGGATCAAACTCGAAACGCGGTTCACCGAAACGGCTTTCGAAGTTTCGATCGACGGGAAAAAAGTCGCCGATTTTACCGAACCGAACATGAGCCCGGGCGATCCGCTGCGCCGGGGAAGCATCGGAATCCGTCCGTGGACGATGAGCGTCGCGTTTCGCAACCTCCAGGTCGACGGCAAGCCGATTCCGTTCGATTTGAAAAACCGTGACATTGATACCGTGAGAGCGTATCCGGAAACGCTCGCCGTGGATCAACTGCCGCCGATCGCCGTGCTGTTGCGGTATCCGCTCGGTTCACCGTATGCCGTTGCGCTCGATCTTGGGCAGTCGCAACCGAAAAAAAGCGGCTGTGAAATCCGTATCGTCGAGCCCGCGAAGCCGGAAACGCCGCCGCACACGATTTTCGCCGATCCGGACGGTTGCATTTACGACATGAACCTCTCCTTTGACACCAAAACGCTCTTTTTTTCCTATCGAAAAATGAGCGAGAAACATTGGAACCTCTGGAAAATCGGCGTCGACGGAACCGGTTTGACCCGTTTGACCGACGCCCCGTTTTACGACGTAAGCCCTTGCGAGCTTCCCGACGGGGACCTCGTGTTCGTTTCGACCCGGCGGTTCGGACATACCGTTTGCCAACCGGGGCCGTCGTCGAACCTGTTCCGGATGAAACCGGACGGCAGTGAGATCACCTGCGTGAGCATGAACACGCTGTCCGACTTTTCGCCGCAGATGCTTCCCGACGGTCGCGTCCTGTTCACCCGCTGGGAATACATCGACCGCGATTTAACGTACCGGCAGAGTTTGTGGACGCAAAATCCCGACGGAACGAGTTATCAGCTCTTTTTCGGCAACACGATCCGGGATGTCGGGACGTTTTGGCAGGCCCGGCCGCTTCCCGGTCGCGCCGATCAAGTCGTCGCGACGTTTGCTCCGCACCACGGGTTTCCTCACGGCGCGATCGGGCTGATCGACCGCTCGTTCGGCGTCGAAGCGGAAAAGAATCGTGGTTTCACGTACCTGACGAAAGAATTTTCCGTGATCGCCGACCACGCCCGGGTATGGTCCTACCGCGATCCGTTCCCGCTTTCGGATGAAACGTTTTTGTGCTCCTACGGCTCGACGGAACCGACCGTGTTCGATTCGAATCACGATCCGCGATTCCGCGTTTTCCTTCTTAACCGTTCCGGGGAAAAGCGGCTCCTGTACGAGGACGAGGAAATGAGTTGTTTTTATCCGATTCCGCTCCTTGCGCAACCGAAACCGATGCAAATCGCTCCGAAAGCGAACGACCTGGAAAGCGGCGTCGGCCCGACCGAAGGGGAGCAGGGAGCGGTACTCCTGGTCGACGTTTACAAGGGGATCGAGTCGGTGATACCACGCGGTTCCGTCAAGTCGCTCCGGATCATGGAGCAGATTCGCAAAACGGTGGATTTGACCAACCGCGCGTTCGACCAATCGCCGGTCATGAGTTACGGAACATATTACGCCAAGCGGGATTGGGGAACCGTTCCGGTCGAAAAGGACGGTTCGGCGTATTTCAAGGTTCCGGCACTACGGGAAATCTATTTCCAAATTCTCGACGACCAGGGACGGGAATTGCACCGGATGACGTCGGCGGTCCAGCTCATGCCGGGCGAAACGCTCGGCTGCGTCGGGTGTCATGAATCGCGTGATACCGCCCCGCCGATCATGAAGGAAAACGATCAAACGCAAAAACAGCCGCTTGCCGCGGCCCGCTCCGCGCAAACGCCGCAACTTCCCCCGTGGACGAAAACGCTCTCGCGGACCAATCCGTATCTCGATCCGGGCATCGTCGATTATCCGTCCGTCGTGCAACCGGTACTCGACAAGTATTGCGTTTCGTGCCACACCGGCGAAAAAGCGGACGGCGGATACGATTTGACGGGCGACAAGACGCGGTTTTTCAGCATGTCGTACGACAATTTGCTCGGCAAGAGCCGTTCGTACCGGCAGCACGACATGGAGACCGGCGATTTGACACCACAAGCCGCGGCGCAAGGGAAGCCGCTCGTGCATTTCTACTGGCTTCTCTGGACGCCGACCGCCGTGCACCGTCCGTTCCAGAGCGGTTCGTTCGCGAGCCGGCTGATTGATTATCTCGAATCGGACCATTGCGGGCAAACGATTCCGCTGGAAGACCGGCAACGGATTTATCTGTGGATCGACGCCAACGTACCGTATTACGGAACGTACGCGAACAGCCGCCCGTTCTCCCCGGGGCTGCGGGACCGCTGGTCGGATCCGAAAACCGGGCAGTATTCCGACTGGTTCCAAAGCGGTTTTCTTCCCGTCTACAAGGCAAAATGCGCGGAGTGTCACGGACCGATGGACACGACGACTGACTGGGAGGGGCGATACGCTTGGATCAATTTGAGCCGTCCGGAGCAAAGCGCGGCGCTCACGGCCCATTTGCCGAAATCGCTCGGCGGTCGCGAACTGCCGAACTTCACGTTCGAGTCGAAAGGGGATTCCGACTACCTCACGATGCTCCAGTCGATTCGCGTAGGCCGCGAAATCATGTTCAAAACCCCCGAAGCCGACATGGACGATTTCCCCGGGGCAAGAGAGGAACCGTGATCGTCGGCGACGTTGACGATTATTTAGGCTTCGCCAGAAAATAAACAGCAAGCTTATGCACACCGTGCCGCTCCCGTCATGCTGAGGTACTCCGAAGCATCTGGTTTCAAGCCGTGCCCGTTTTACAAAGCGTGCCGGCCGGATCCACCAGATTCTTCACTCCGTGAGTACACTGTGTTCAGAATGACAAAATCTGCCCGTTAATTTCTGGCGGAAGTCCTTATAGCGGTGCGGTGTATAAATGCAAAACCTTCCTTGGAAAGCCGATTTGCAAAGATTGACTTTCCCGAAAAAAAACAGTAGACTCCCGGTAAACATTTTATCCGGGAGGTACACAATGAAAACCATGTTGAATACCGTTGGAATCGTGTTGTTTCTTACGGTTTTTTCGCTCGGGGAAGAGCGACAAAACGTTCCTGAAAATCTCGCTCTGTCCGCGACGGTGAGTGCGAATTCGGAATACAGCGATCGGTATTTGGCACAATTCGCCGTCGACGGCGTCGTTCCCGCGGCGGGCAGCGGTGGAGCGGACCTGGGCCACAGTTGGTGCGTCCAAAATGAAATCGCCAAAGATCGCGGCGAGTTCACACTCGCCTGGCCCGAACCGGTTCCCGTCGCGGAAATCGTTTATTGGGGCCGCACTTCGTTTTTCATTTCCGAATGTTGGAAAGATTACCAGGTCTTCTTCGACGATCAAACCGTTCCGGTTGTCGAAGGTGCGTTTCAAATGATTCCCGGTCCGCAGCGGATCGTGCTTCCCATGCAAGAAGCCGGTCCACAAACCGCGAAGAAAATCCGGCTCGTTTTCAAAAACTCCTACGGCGGCCCGAACCCCGGCGCGGCGGAAATCATGGTGTTCGCCGATTCGCCGACCAACGCGGAACTGAAACGAATCAGCGGCGACACCACGCCGGATCCGCCCCGGGAAATCGCCGAATTGGAACCCGCACTCCGGGATTATCTCCTTCGCGGACTGGAAAAGTTCGTCGCAATCAAGCGTTTCGAGATCGAAGCGTCGCACGTTTACACGTACCACTACGAAGCGTTTCGACCCGGCGGCGGGTTGTATGTGTACGACGTCCGCGAGATTTTGAATCGCGATCCGAATTCGTCCGAACCCGTCCAGGGGACATGCTTGGTTCCGACGCCCGAAGGACAGATTCTTGACGCCGATCTTTCTTACGACGGTAAAACCGTCCTGTTCAGTTGGCGTCAAAAGCAGTCCGAGCCGTATCACCTGTGGACGATCGGCGTCGATGGGACGGGATTGAAACAGATTTCACACGGTCCCTGGCACGACTATAATCCCTGCTGGCTGCCGGACGGGGACGTCGCGTTTCTCACCAGCCGTTCTCCGCAATTCGCTTACTGCTGGAACGCCCCGGTCGGCGTGCTGCATCGGATGAAACCGGACGGAACCGATCTGGTGCAGCTTTCCGCGAATTATCTGAACGATTTTACGCCGACGATTCTCGACGACGGACGAATCATCTACGGCCGCTGGGAGTATGTCGACCGACCCGCGATTCCGATTCAATCGCTTTGGACGATTCATCCCGACGGTACGAATTTGCAAGTGTTCTACGGCAATCGGGTGCTTTCCCCGGCGACGTTCATGGAAGCGAGGCAGATTCCCGGCTCGACGCAGGTCGTGTGTACCATGACCGGGCACAACGGCCCGACGCGCGGAGCGATCGGGATTCTCGATCGCGGTTACGGCGTCAACGAACAGGACGCGATCCGGAATATCACGCCGGATATTCCGATTCAGAAAGTCGACGAAGGAAGCGGAAACGATTGGCCGATCCAGATTTACAGCGGTCCGTATCCGCTCGATTCGGAACGGTTTTTGGTGTCCGCGAAGGGGCCGATTCTCGTTCGGACATTCGAGCTGGACGAGAAAAATCGGGCTCCGAAATCGGTTGCGACCCTTCTCCCGCAGCCGAGCGACGGGATGCAGTATTTTTGCGCAACACCGATCCGCGCCCGGACGGTTCCGCCGGTTCTGTTCAGCGAAGTTCTCGGCGAATCGCAACCGAGCTGGTCGACGATCGTGCTCCAGGACGTTTACGAAGGTTTGGGCCCGGAAGTCCGCCGCGGGGAAGTCGCGGCGGTCCGAATCGTGCGGGAAATGCAAAAATCGGTCCGAATCGAACCGCATTTGCGTTCGTTCGGTTTTCAATTTCCGACGATTTCCTGCGGTGCGACTTACGCCGGTAAAATGGTACTCGGCGACGTACCCGTCGCGCAAGACGGATCGGCGTATTTCAAAGTCGGAACCGGCGTCACGAAAGAAGCAAAGGGATACGGCGACGACATGCCGCGCAAGGAACCGGGGGACGTTCCCGAACTGCGACCGTCGACCGGCCCGATCTATTTTATCGCGTTGGACAAAGAAGGTCGGGCGATCCAGCGGATGCGGTCGTTCACGCATTTGATGCCCGGCGAGAAGCAGACCTGCGTCGGATGTCATGATTCGCGAACCTCGACGCCTCCGTCGTCGACACGATTGGCCGATCGAACGGGAGCGGAACCGGTCGCGCCCGTATTGCCGGACTGGGCGGACGCAACGGCGGTCGAACCGGAGCGGGCCGTGTTTTCACCCGGCTTCGATTACGTCCGCACCGTGCAACCGGTCTGGAATCGGTATTGCGTCGATTGCCATAACGCCAAAGAGTCCCCCAACGGAATCGATTTGACCGGCGATTACACGGAGTATTTCAACGTTTCTTACGACGTACTCGCTTCGGAAAATCAGGGGCCCGGCGGAAGTCCTTACGTCAGTTGGATTCCGACGTACAACGGGCAGGAGCAGAACATCCTGAAAATTAAGCCGAAAGAATGGGGCTCGTACGCCAGCCCGCTCGTGGAACTGATCCGGAGCGGACATCCGGATGAAAACGGGCAAAAGCGTTTTGAAATGCCCGACGAAGACCGCCGCAAGGTGTATGCCTGGATCGACTTGAACGTCCCGTATTACGCTTCGAGCGAAACGTCGCATCCGGAACTTTTGGGCTGCCGCCGGATTTATCCGTCGGACCTGGACGCGGTGTTGAACGAAGTCGGCAGCCGTCGTTGCGCCGAATGTCATTCGCAAGGCAACGTCGGGCGGCGAAACTGGATCTATTATACCCAGAATCAAATCCAGTTCCCGCAGGAGGATTCCGACGGAATCGTCCCACGTCGAAACTGGATTCGGATCACGCGGCCGGAGCTGAATACGTTTCTCACGGCCCCGCTGGCGAAATCGGCCGGAGGAACGCAAAAATGCGGCAAAGCGGTCTTTGCCGACAGGTTCGATCCGGACTATCTGAAAATCCTGCAAACATTCCAGCCGATCGAGATAATGCTGACCCGGCAACCGCGAATCGATATGCCGGGCGGCGCACCGGCGCCGAACGTTTGCCGATTGACCGATTAAGGTTTATCGCACGAATTGCTGACACCAGTACAATTGACCACCGGGCGACAGGTAAGCTCCGACGCCGATCTTGCCGTGATTGGACGCGAGCAAGTTCTGGCGGTGTCCGGTGGAATTCATCCAGCTTTGCATCGCGGCGGCGCTGGTACGCTGTCCCATGGCGATGTTTTCCGCCGCTCGGGCATTTCCATGCCGGAAAATTCCGGTCACGGACATCCAAGCGGCATGTCGTCGGGCCGATTCCATCAACTTCCGATCCGGAAGCAACGGTCTGAGGCCGCGACGGGCCCGCTCGCTGTTCGTTATAGCGATCACGGACCGCTCGGCTATGGTGAGAAGCAGTCCATCCACTTCTTTGGGAACGGCTTCGATTCCTTTATTGGCAACCGGAGAGTCGGTCTCCGGAATGTATTCCTTCACGGGTCGGGCCGCCCGGGCTTGCCGTTGTGTCGGCACATAAACGACGGCCTGTATTTCCGCAATCTCCTTTTGCGGATAGAGGGATTCGACGAGACACTGTCCGGTCGCGACAAGCTTCCGGCCAAAGTTATCGCCGACATTTCCAAAGAATTTTAGATCGACGGTCGAGCCAAGGACTTTTTTGACCGAGGCACCCAAGGGAACGAAAAGGTCGGAAGCCAGTCCCGATTTTCCATTCGCAAAAGCAGTCTGCGTCGAAAAGACGCAAATCATCGAAACGGCGATCAGATGGAGTGAAAGTTTCATTAAACGCTCCTGTAACGGGTTTAGCGAGTAAAACGGAAAAGCCGTTTTGTCGCGGGCAAGCTGCTCTGCCGACTATAGCGGATACAGCAAAATTGCCTTCATTATAGGGAAATTTTACCGACCAGGCAACTTAGGCCAAAAAAAAAGACATTACCTTCAAACGGGATGCACCAATATAGCTTGCAAACGGAAGTCGCAGGCGCATTTCGCGGGATTCCGTTCCGAAAGCCGCTATTTTTTTTCAGCCGACTCAAACGCTTTGCCTCGGTATGCGCACGCGCCGGAATTGCCGGGCAAGGAGAGAGATGTATTTTCAGCAGCGTGAACCGCAAAACCGCTTGCTCCGTGAATACTCTGAATCATTCTCCACCAACTGCCTCATCAGGCTTTCGCCAGAAAGTTCTATGCCGGTTTTGTCATCCTGAGGTACTCCGAAGGATCTGGTTTCAAGCGGAGTTCGCAACTCAATGCGTGTTGGCCGGATATACCAGATTCTTCGCTTCGTGAGTACACTGCGCTCAGAATGACATCATTTCTCACTCGA
>JAVBTU010000155.1:0-4477 GCA_031556015.1 Thermoguttaceae bacterium | reverse complement strand
GAGCAGCAGCGCGTCGACCTCGCTGTCGGTTTCGATGAAGTCGAGATCGCGAATTTCATGGACCCACGGCGAAGTGCGCGGGTCTTCGGCGGCGGTCTTTTGGAAATAGCTCCCGGCCCGATTGCGCAAATCTTTCGCTTTGCCGACGTAGATCACCCGCTCGACGTCGTCTTTCATCAGGTAGACGCCCGGCTTGTGGGGAAAGGTTTTGACCTTTTCGGCCGGCTCCGATTTTCCGGGCTCAATCTGTTCACTCATGATCGTCATTTTTCCGGTCCGGTCGCGGACAACGTTCCGTCTCCATTCCTCCGGTTTTTCTGCACGACGATGAAAACGAACCAAGGCTCCCGAAATTGGACGCCTTTTCCGCGAAGAGTACAAGAGACTCGGCGTTGCCGCCAGGAGAAATGCAAAGTCCATTTTTTTCGCGCGGAGACACAAAGGCGCGGAGGTTCTTGACCAAAACTTCCCCAAAATTAATCATCCAATTTGTTTGTATTGCCTATTCTGCTTTCAAACTCCGCGTCTCCGCGCGCTTTTTTCAAGACTTTGCAGTTCTCTTGGCGTTGCCGCGATCAGAGATACCTATGTAAGTAAACCTGAACACCCAGCGCGATCGCACTGTGCAACCGCTCGTTGTACTACACATCTTTTGAATGTTTATGTCGGTATAGGGGCTCGTTGATTCGTCGTGTCGGTTGCCCCCAAACGGCAAATACTCCCTCCGCATCTTCTCCGAAAAGGCGCGGCTCGAACGGTTTTAAAAAATTTTCCGCTTGCTTGACTCTAGTCCCGACTGTCTATAGACTTAGCGCTGGAATGCAAAGGGCCCAATCGTCAAAACATCCCACCCAAAACCAAGCCCTTTGTCGTTGGAGTGATTACACAACGGTCGGGATCGGGAGGCCCCCGGTCCGGGGCGATTTCGCCGGACCTCTTTTCTACACCGTATTCAAGGGAGAACATGACGTGACTAAGAAAGACATTGTTCGAATCGTTTCTGAACAGCTCGACCTGACGCAGCTCTTGACCAAGGATATCGTGCAAAAGACGTTTGACGTGATTATCGACGCGCTCGTGGAGAGCGGTCGCATCGAATTGCGGAATTTCGGAGTCTTCGAGGTCAAGCGTCGGGCCGCGCGAACCGCTCGTAACCCCAAAACAAATCAGGAAGTCAAAGTCGGCGAAAAATTCGTCGTGTCTTTCAAACCCGGGAAAGAAATGGAAGTCAAAGTCCAGGGATGGGCCAGAAAAAAAGGGCGGAAGGCCAAAAAATAAACCCGACCTTCCGAGTTCGCCGCCCCCCAAAAAACAAACGGGGAAGCGGGAGATTTCAGGGTGGAATTATTTTTCGCCGCGAGACGGGGAAGACGCCATCCCGCGATGGGGCTGACATTCTTTTATCGGGCCGCCGCTTCGATTTCGTCTTCGTAAAACTGGTTCGCGAAGAGTTTGACGATTTCCTGATGCGCGTCGCTCGCATCCTCGCCTTCGACGGAAAGTGTGAGAATTTCACCGAACTCCGCGCCGAGCCCGAGCATTTCCAGTACGCTCCGGCAATCGGCTTCGAGCCCTCGTTTGAGAAGCTTTGCCGTCGCGTGAAACGGCTTTATGAACTCGCAGATCATTTTCGCGGCTCGGAGATGAATCCCCGCGCGGTTGAGAACGAGTAGGTTCGAGGTCATTTTGTTTTTCAGTAACGTATCCATGTTGAAAATCTCCTGCCGAAAAGGGTGAGGGGAAGGGAATGCAGTAAGTTAGCTACCGAACTAATAAACCAAAAAAAAGGGAAAAGGTTTCGTGAAAAAATATTTTTTCCAAAAACAGGTTTTCAGCGAATGTTTTGGCCGATCCGCTCCAAAACATCGAAAAACATATCGAGGTCCTTTTTCGGGATTCCGTGGGTGATGATTTTCTCGAATCCCTGCAACTCTTCATGAACATTGTGGACGATTTTGACGCTTTTCTCCGTCAGGGTGATTTTTTTCCACCGGGCGTCGTCGGCATCGGTTTCGCGAATAATCAGTCCGTTTTTCTCCATGAGTTTGAGGATTCCCGTTGCCGTGGATCGACGGATATTGAATTCTTCCTCGACGTTTTTTTGAAAAACGTCTTTTGTTTTCGTCTGTTCGAAAAGGTACCCGATGACTTCCCGCTGCATCTCCGTCAAACGGGGAAGACCATCGATCCGTGTTTCCAAATCGTGGAGATGCCTTCGGTACTGGTTGATCAGTTTCTTGATTTCGATGCCGACACGTTTGTGCGTCATGGTCGCGGTTTCAATCAAGCATGTTATTTGTTCGGATGCTAACTATTATTGCCCGAATCCGAGCTTTTGTCAAGCGATGAAAACGGGTTTTTTCGTTGAGAGTGCGCGCAAAATTGGGGGCGTGAGTTGTCATTCTAAGCGCAGTGTACTCACGGAACGAAAGCCTGTCCTGAGTACTCGAAGGAAATCTGGCGTATCCGGCCAACACGCATTGAGTTGCGAACTCTGTTTGAAACCAGATCCTTCGGGGTACCTCAGGATGACAACACCGGCATGGAACTTTCTGGCCTTATTTTCCGGCGAAAGCCTTGTCTGGAATCTCATCGGTAAAACGGTTATAATCCTCCGGTCAACGTCCTCGAATTCTTTCCGAACTCATTTAACCCGCGAAATAACATGGATATGAAAAGACGTCAATTTTTGGGAACGGCCGCTGTGGGAACCGGCGTTTTGCTCTCGGGGCAGATTCCCGCGAATGCTGCTGAAACGAAAAAAGTCAAACCGGCCAAACCGAAATCGACCGACCCGGTCGCACTGGTTCCGCTGACGCCGACCATTTGGTGTTCCCGGATCGGATTCGGCTGCGGAATGAGAGGATATAATCGTTCCAGCAACCTGACCCGGATGGACCGGACCAAAGCGATCGACCTGCTCCACTTCGCGTATGATCGCGGGATTCGCATGTTCGATATGGCCGATCTTTACGGAGCGCACCCGGTCGTCGCCGAAGCGATGAAAGACAAGCCGCGCGATTCCTACGTTCTGTCCTCGAAAATCTGGGGACACAAAGGCGGCTTGGACGAAGAAGACCGCCCGGGAGCGGACGTCGTCGTCAAACGGTTTCTCCAGGAATGCAAAACCGATTACCTCGACATCGTCCAGCTTCACTGCATGATGAACGACCAGTGGAAAAGCGAATATGCCGGGCAGATGGAAATTCTGGAAAAACTCAAAGAGCAGGGACTCATCCGTGCGCATGGTGTCAGTTGTCATGCGAATTCCGCCCTGAAACTCGCCGCCGAAACGCCCTGGACCGACGTCGTTCACGTTCGGATCAATCCGGAAGGAGTGAACATGGAAGGGACCGTCGACGAAGTCGTCGATTTGACCTGCAAGGTTCACGACGCTGGAATCGGAACAATCGCGATGAAAGTGATCGGGGAAGGAAAATTCGCCGACAATCCGCAGCTTCGCAAAAAATCGGCGAATTTCGTAACGAACCTAGACTGCATCGACATGATGATCGTCGGCTTCGACGAACGGGAACACATTACGGAAATCCTGGCAAACGTCGAAGCGGCTTTGAAGGGGTAGTATTGTCTCTCACGGAGGCACGGGGGCACGGAGGAAAAAATATAAATTCGTTCTCTCCGTGCCTCTGTGCCTCGGTGAGAGAAAAAATATTTGACTTTACTTTTTTTATTTTCCATTTCCCATGAAAACAACACGACGCAATTTACTCAAGGCGGGAATCGCCGCCGGTTTGACGGTTCCTTTTCTGTCCGATTTTTCGCTCGGTAAGACGCTTCCCCAACCGAGCTGGAAAAAACTTCCGGC
Organism: Thermoguttaceae bacterium; assembly: GCA_031556015.1. Taxonomy (GTDB): domain Bacteria; phylum Planctomycetota; class Planctomycetia; order Pirellulales; family Thermoguttaceae; genus JAVBSX01. Next base: position 651 of record JAVBTU010000155.1, on the reverse strand, counting down.
GTGGAAAGGTTTCAATCTCCTCGAAAAGTTCATGGTGCCGTGGAGCAACGGGCCGTTTCAGGAGGACGATTTCCGGATGATTTCCGAACTTGGATTCGATTTCGTCCGGCTGCCGATGGATTATCGCACCTGGATCGTCGACAAGGATCGGCGAAAGTTCGACGAAAAAACCTTGAAGGAAATCGACGACGCCGTCCATTACGGCGAAAAGTACGGGATTCACGTCAACATGAACTTCCACCGTGCGCCCGGCTACACGGTCGCCAATCCGCCGGAATCGCCGAGTCTCTGGTCCGACCCGGAAACGCAAGACGTTTGCGCCCTTCATTGGGCGACGTTCGCGAAGCGTTACAAAAAATTCTCCAGCGACCTGGTCAGCTTCAACCTGTTCAACGAACCGACGGTGGTCGAACCGGCGTCGTACCTCGCCGTACATCGGAAAATCATCGACGCGATCCGGGCCGAGGATTCCGACCGGCTGATCATCTGCGACGGAACCGAATACGGCTCGAAACCGTTTTTGCCGCTGGTCGACTTGAAGGTCGCTCAAGCGTCCCGGGGCTATGCGCCGTCGGAAATCTCGCACTACAAAGCGAGTTGGGTCAACAGCGAAAACTTTCCGGTCCCGACCTGGCCGATGGTGTCGATCAA
>JAVBTU010000076.1:0-3110 GCA_031556015.1 Thermoguttaceae bacterium | reverse complement strand
TTCATGGAGTACGCTTTGAACAGCTTCGAATTTTTGCCGAATCGATTGAATCAATATTTTTTTGTCCATCGCGGCATTGTGCCAAAAAACCGAATTTCGCACAATGCCAATTTGGGTAGTTTATTTATGCGCGCGTCCTTACTGCGTCGCGGTTCCTGATTCGAAAGTCGACTCTTTACGGTTTCAGTTCTTTGTCAAAGAACAACCGAATCTCTTCAAGCAGTTTCGGATCGGCGAATTCGGCGCCGCCGTGCCCCGCCCGGGGGAGAATGAACAAACGGCTCCAAACGTCCGCCTGTCGCAGTTTATCGTGCAGTTTCTCCGCCTGTTCGACCGGAACGAGCAGGTCGACGGTTCCGTGAACGTGTAGGAAAGGAGCGGAATTCGCGTCGGCGTAGGTCGTCGCACTCGCTTCCTTGGCCAATTCGGTTTTCTCGCTCACCGGCCCGCCGAGCAGCGAAGTGTACATTCCGACCAGCGCTTTGGTCAGATCCGTGTTCGGATCCAAACCGTCCAAACCGGTCAACACATCGGTCGGACCGAAGAAATTACAGACGGCCTGCACTTCGCTCGATTGGTCGAGATTGTCGCCGACGTCGAACTTTTTCGTTTTTCCCGTGACGCCAAGCAGACAAACCAGATGTCCGCCGGCGGACCCGCCCCAGACGCCGATGTGGTCCGGATCGAGATTGTACTCTTTCGCATGAGCCCGAAGCCAACGAATCGCGGCTTTGCAATCTTCGATCTGTGCCGGGTACGGTGCGGCGTTGCTGAACCGGTACGAAAGGCTCGCCGCGGCGTAGCCGTTTTGGCAATACCCGAGGTTCAGCGGCGGACAATCCGTCTTCTCGCCGCCGATCCAACCGCCGCCGTGAATCCAAACGACGACCGGAAACGGGCCGTCCCCTTTTTCCGGAACGTAAAGGTCGAGCTTCATCTCCCGATCGCCGTGTTGGGCGTACACCAGATCGGTACGGGATTGGACCGGAATTTTTTCTTCGGCGACAGCGGAGAAAAGGAGTGAGAAAACAAACAAAAAACTGAGAGCGAATTGGTGTCGGGTCATGGCGTGGTGTTGAAAAGTGAACGGATTAGTACGAGGAAGGTTAATTGCACGGTATCACTTGTTTTTGACCTGTTTCACGAATTTCACGTGAAATCCGTTGCATGGATTCAGGCTGTCGTCCTATCCTTATTCTGAAGCCTGAAGCCTGAAGCCTTACTCGCGGATTATGCGTGAACTTCGACGACGTCTTTGTCGTTGAGGACGTAGTCCCCTTTGACGACGGTGCCGTCGTGGACGGCGGTGCCCCAGACGCGGCCGAATTTCAGGTTCGCGGCGTAGTCCTTGTGGATCAGTTCCGCAAGATCCAGAAGCGTTTCGCCCCGTTTGACCGTGAACGGGCGGTCCATGTCCGCTTCCTTTTTCGACGGCGCTTTGGTGTAAACGCGAACCACGTCCATCGCGTCGTAAATCGATTTGCACAAATGCTCCAAACCGGTCCCTTCCGTCGCGGAAATCAAAAACTCTTCGAACGGCAACGGGCAAAGCTCATGCAGCAGATCCAAACGTTCCTTCGCTTCCGGCAGATCGATTTTGTTCGCTAATAGAAACGTCCGCGTAAACGACAGCCCGACGTCTTCCTCGTCCAGGTACGATTCGGTCGCGAGCCGCGTTTTCGTCGACGTGAGCTTATCGACGACGTCCTTGCACTGTTCGACGCCGTCGTCGTCGCCCAGATCGACCATCAGCAGCGCAAGCTCGGCGCTGCGGACGAATCCGTACATGTACGGTTCCAGAAAATCGGGCGTGATCGGCGGCGTGTCGATCAGTTGCACGAATACGTCTTCCCACTGCATCATGCCCGGCTGCGGCTGCTGCGTGGTAAACGGATACGGCGCGACTTCCGGCGTGGCCCGGGTCAATTTCGTGATAAGCTGGCTCTTACCGGCATTCGGTCCGCCGAGAATAATCGCCGTTCCCGCCCCCTGCCGGGGAATCTTGAACGAACGCGACGAGCCGCCCCCTTTTTTGCCGCCGGTCGCGCGAAACTGCTCGATCTCCTTCTTTTTTTGCGAGATTTCGGTTTTCAGTTTCGCCTGGAGGTGGTCGGTCCCCTTATGCTTCGGCATCTCGGAGAACATGATCTGCAACCACGTCAACTCGTCGTCCGGCGTTTGCGCCTGGCGGTATTTGTCTTCGGCTTTTTTATACTGTTGAGTCAGGTTCGCGGGCATGGATTCAATACGGGATATCAGGTGTTCGAAACGAAATGCCTCTCTATTTAAGTCCCGTTTCTCCGAAATAAACAGGCTTATCGATCACGGTTCCCGGAGCGATCTTTGACGCCAGTTCTTCCGGTTCAGTTGCGAAAAGGGGCGAAATTTCGACCGTGACGCCGGGAGCGAGCTTCGCCCCGGCTTGCGTCAGCCAACGTGAGTGCATCTGCGAAAGCTGGGCGTTGACCGTTTCCGGACCGTCGCTTGCCGAGCCGGGGGCGTTTTTGAGCGGACCGTAATTGTTCGGAATATCGACTTCGACAACGACGGCGTTATTCGCCGAGGGCATCAGATCGAAGATGAACCGTTCGAACTTGATCGCGTTCGGCTCGTTCGGAGCGACGGTTTCTCCACTTGCATCGACGAATGCGACTTTTTTCTTCGCGGTGTGAAACGGAAGCGCCGAAGCGATCGGGGAAACCCGGTGCAGAAAGTCGAGATTGAACTGGTGAACCGCGATGCTTCCCGCCCAGATTTGCAGCGAACCGTCCGGAAAACGCCGGTTCGCCAAGCTGTCCGGGATGTCGCTGTATTCGAGAACGTGCAGTTTTCCGTCCAGTTCCACGACGTTGCCCACGCGATCCGACGGTTCCCGCTTGCGGATCACCTGCGACGTCATTTCCGAACCGCTTGCGAGGTGATACCCGATGAATTCCGGACTGCAAATGTCGACGAACGGATTGTCGACCTGGAAATAAAAAAGATTCTCAATTGCCCGTTCGCGAAGCTGTTCGAGGACGGAACGCTTTCCGCCCGCCGGTTTATTGATCGCGGCGAGCATTCCGCCGTGTCCGTCGGGACTGAGGGCGAGATGTCCTTTCCCGGCAAGC
>JAVBTU010000449.1:0-4904 GCA_031556015.1 Thermoguttaceae bacterium | reverse complement strand
GGAGAGAATTTCGCCTGCCGGTCGTCGATGTGCGTCTCTTGAACGGGACGTTGATTCTATCTTTCCTGGCGTTTTGCGTTTGGTATGTTTCGCTGCGTAATGCCGATTTTCTCTACGTTCTCCAGCAGTACGATCTTTTCCTCTGGAACCGTTCCTTCCTGCTCGACCACCTGCGTCATGCCGGCGAACCGCTCCGTTACGCGGCGTCGTTTTTGATTCAATTTTCCTTTCATCCCTTCTTCGGCGGACTGATTTACACGTTCCTGCTCCTGGCAACGGCGCACTTGACGTCGATTGCCTTCAGGATACCGCCCCGATTCGTCGTGGTGTCGTTCGTTCCGTCGTTTCTTTTGCTCACCCTTTTGACCGGAACCGGACTGCTCCTTTTCGAAGGGTTGTCGCTCGCGTTTCTTTGGGGCATTCCGCTCGGGGTTTTAACGTCGCTCGGATTCGTCGCGATTTACAACCGCATCGCATCCCCTTCCGGTCGGCTTCTTTTCGGACTCTGCGGCGGGGTTCTTTTTTATTATCTCGCCGGAGTTTTTTCGCTTTTGGCGCTTTATTATTGTGCCGTACGCGAATTCTTGTCTTCCGACGGCAAACGTATCGTCCACGGAGCGGTTCTCGTTTTATGCGGAGTCGTGATGCCGTCACTTTTCTGGTCTTTGCATCTCGTGCGACAACCGTTGTTTCACGCCTGGACCTTGGGCGTTCCCAGCTATACGGCGATGGAGTTGCAGTCGTCCAATAGATTCATCCTGCTCCTGTTCGCCGGCATGCTCCTGTTGCCGTTCTTGCTTTGGCTGTTCGCCCGAAAGATCGAAACCGTTTCAAGAACCGGTATTCTCACGTTTTTCGCGAACCTGGCAGTTCTCCTGGGGCTCGCTTTTGGCGTCACACGATACGCAGCGAACGACGACGAATTTCTAGAACTCGCCCGGATGGGACGGCTTCTCGACGAACACCGTTGGGAAGAGTTGCTTCAGGTTCCTGATTCCATCCGGTTTCCCATGCATTCGAAAATCACGCTTCGGGATCTTGCGTTGTTCAAAACAGGACAAATCGGCGATCGGAGATTCGCATATCCCTATTCGAGCCGCCCGGACCAGCGTTGGGCCGCCGTGGGGAGCGTTCGGGTTTACGGACCGGCTGTACTCCTCGAATTCGGACTGCCCCGCCTGGCGTACAGGGCAGCGTTCAACCAGGTTATCTCGAAGGAGCCTCACGTCACCGGCCTGGAGACACTCGCCCGCTGCGCCGTACTCAACGGCGAAATCGCTTTAGCGGAAAAATACCGCAGTTATTTGAAAGACACCCTATTCCACAGGAACCCCGAAACACGCTTTCCTGATAACCGGGAAGAGTGGTTGACATCCATGCCCGGCGTCGACGCGATCGAACGTGACACCACCGTGGACGGGATGGTCGCCGGCGAATACGCACGTCTCGATTTCGAAGCCGCCCCGACGAACGCCCGACAGCTTCGGATGTTGCAGATCCTGCTCTCTAAAGACCTCAAGGGTTTCAAAGAGCTTTGGGACCGGCACGTCGCCGTGGAGTCGCCGGCCCGCGTTCCGACGCATTTCCAGGAAGCGCTCCTACTGTGTTCGTCGATCCTCGACGTCCCGATCGAAGGGAAGGAAAAATGGATCGACCCGATAATCGAGTCGCGATACCGTGTACTCCAACAAACGGTCGCGGAGTTTCCTCCGGAGCGGTACAAGGACGCGCTCCCCTATGCGGTCGCCGAACGCTTCCCGGGAACCTATTGGTGCTATTATTGCGATCCGACGCCGCGGATACTTTACTGAAACAGGGCATCGTCCCATGCGACTACTGCTGATTCTTTCATCGCTCCTTTCGTTTCCGTCGCTCGTTTCCTGCGCCCGTCGGGAATTGCCGACCGACGCGGCGGCGGTCAATCGAGCGCCGCGGCTTGAGCCGGACTACGTTTCGATCACGATTCCGGCGAACATCGCGCCGATGAATTTTACCGTTTCGGAAAACGGCACGGAATTCCTGACCCGACTGTCCGGCGAAAAGGGGCCAACGATTCTCGTTCCGGGAAAAACGGTCCGGATTCCTCCGCGCTCCTGGGCGGAACTGCTTTCGGCGAACCGGAGCGGGAAGATTCGGATTGACGTTTTTGCCCGGGAACGGGACGGCTGGCGTCAATTCGACACCGTCGTCAATCAAGTCGCCGAAGAGCCGATCGATCCGTGGATCTCCTATCGTTTGATCGAGCCGGGATACGAGCATTTCAACCACGTCACGATCAACCAACGGAATCTGGAAGGTTTCGACGAAAGACCGATTTTCGAGAACGACACCACGAGCAACTGGCAATGCGTCAACTGCCATTCGTACCAGAACCGTCGGACGGACGACATGCTTTTCCATCTGCGAAACAAGCATCCCGGCACGGTCGTCGTCCGGGACGGCGTCCCTTGGAAAGTCGATTTGAAGGTCGACCAAACAATTTCCGCGGGCGCTTATCCCGCCTGGCATCCGACGTTGAAGCTGGTCGCATTTTCTGTCAACGATACGTTCCAGATTTTCCACACTCAATCTCCGAATCGAATCGAGGTTCTCGACTCGGAATCCGATCTGGTGCTTTATGACGTGGAAAAAAACGAAGTCTCGCACATTTTGAAAACGAAGGACGATTTCGAAATCTTTCCCTCATTCTCGCAGGACGGCCGTTGGTTGTATTACTGTAGCGCGAAACTGGCGATGAAATCGAAACCGAAGACTCAGGAGCGTAGAGACGAGTTGATCACCGCGAAATACCGCGATCTGCGGTACAACGTGATGCGAATGTCTTTCGATCCGCTCGCGCGGCGGTTCGGCGAACCGGAAGTCGTCGTCGACGCCGCCTCGCAAGATAAGAGCGCGTCTCACCCCCGGCTGTCGCCCTGCGGACGGTATTTAATGTACTGTCTGTGCGATTTCGGTTTTTTTACGATCTGGCACCCGGAAAGCGATTTATGGCTCAAAGACCTGGAAACCGGGCACGTTCGCCCGCTCACGGAAGTGAACAGCGACGATACGGAGAGCTTCCATAACTGGTCGTCCAACGGTCGTTGGTTCCTATTCAGTTCCCGCCGGGACGACGGTTCGTACACCCGGCTCTACTTTTCCCACTTTGACGAACAGGGGAATTGCTCCAAGCCGTTCGCGTTGCCGTGGAGCGATCCGGGATACAATCTGGAATTGATGAAATCGTACAATGTCCCGGAGTTCATGGTCGAGCCGGTCCGGATCGATTGGAGAACCTTGAACCGACTCGGTGTCGCCGAAGCGGAGAAGGCGTCCTACCGCGGGGCGGAATAAGTCCGAGGATTGAATGCCGGAAGCGGATGTGTATAATTCCGTGAGAGTGTAATTCCGAGACACGTTTCCTTGAAATTTCCGACTTACTATGAGCGAGCCGCGGACACAGCAGGAATTGGTGCGACGTCCTTCATCGTTTCCCATTTTGATATTCGTCTTGTGTTTCCTTTTCGGAATCTGGATCGTTCCGTGGATTGCGCTGCCGATTTCCTATTCGATTAACAGAGGCGCGGAGCAAGCGAAAGTCGAAGCCGCCGTGGATCTGTTCAAGGAACTCAAATCGCAGGGAATCGCCGCCCCCTCCGCGGCGATCGCTCCCTGGGTCGTCAAAAAGGTCGGCCCCGCCGTCGTCGGCATCAAAACACAAGGTGTCCAACGCGGGCAATCGGAGATCATCGACGTGTTCGGACACTCTTACCGGCAGGAAAGGCAAGTGCTTGGAGAAGGGTCCGGTATTATCATCGACGAAGCGGGATATATTTTGACGAATTTCCACGTCGTCGGGTCGGCCGACAAGGTTCAAATCGCGCTAAGCGATGGACGAACGGTTAAAGAGGATAATGTTCAATTGGTCGGGTATGATCAGACAACCGATTTGGCCGTTCTGAAAATCAACGAAAAAAATCTCCACGCCATGGAATGGGGGGACAGTTCCGCGATTGAGGTCGGGGAACCGGTTTTGGCGATCGGCAATCCGTTCGGGTTGGCTCACACGGTTACCCAAGGAATCATCAGCGCCAAGGAGCGGTATCGGGCACTTCCAGACGCGCAAATGGTCCAGGAATTTCTCCAGACGGACGCCGCGATCAACCCGGGCAACAGCGGCGGTCCCTTGGTCAATATCAGCGGTGAACTGGTGGGCGTAAACTCGGCGATTTACGGGGAAACGTACCAAGGAATCGGATTCGCGATTCCCAGCGTTTTGGCTAAAAAAATCTACGAACAGATCCGCCAAACGAAGGGAGAACTCATCCACGGTTACCTCGGAATCAACATGGATCCGCTTTCCGACGTCTACGCGCAGAAAAACGGGATTCCGGTCGGAAAAGGGGTCGTCGTTTCGACCGTCCAGGAAGGGACTCCGGCCGATACCGCCGGTCTGAAGGCCGGAGACATCATTCTCCAGTGGGGGGACAAGGAGATTGTCGGGCTAACTCACTTGACGCACGAAATTATCCTGACCCCGCCCGGAACCGAAGTGAAGGTTCTCCTCGTTCGCAACGGGGAAAAACTTGAAAAAACCGTCGTCGTCGGGAAACGACCGAGAATATAGCGGAACGTTCCCGAGCCGAATTTTTCTTAAAAAGCCATGATTTGATCTGGAATCGTTCGTGGAAAGTTCGTACACTCCGGCGAAATGTCCATTGGGGGATTTTTTCGCCGAGTTTCCATGTTATTTTTCCAGCGAATCACGATCATTGTGCTTCTTCTCGCGGAAGTTGCGCTCGTTTCCGGGTGCGTCCGACGGCGGTTGACCGTCCGTACCGATCCGCCGGGAGCCGTTGCCTATTTGGATAATGTGGAGCTGGGGAAGACACCGATTTCGCGGGATTTCGATTACTACGGCAAGC
>JAVBTU010000478.1:0-3373 GCA_031556015.1 Thermoguttaceae bacterium | reverse complement strand
AAACGGGGTCGGGAGGGGAGCAGGGCCAGCGCGCGTATTTAGGCAAATTGGGTGCATTGCGCTATCATGAAAACCGGTTTCAATTCGTAATGATAAGTCTCAAATACACCCATTCATCACGGAGCCCAAATCATGCCGGTTTTCGCGGTATTCAACACGCCGCGTTGCATGTCGACGAGTTGGTTGACGCCGTCGTAAGCGTAGACTTCCGAAAAGTTCGTGCCGACACCGTCCTCGCGATACAAACGGTTGCCGACGCGGTCGTAGCCGTGTTTGATTCGCACGACATCGGTCGCTCCTTTCTTCCAAGTGTGATCGATTATCCGGTCAAATCGGTCCAATGCGGTCGAGGCTGTATAATCGAGGGTCAACCCAGGCTGCGGATACGTCACCTTCACGGGCGTCGAAACGCCATTGTCGACTATTGTATAACATCCGTGGTGCCGTCTTTGATCGCGGTATATCGTCCTAATATTCTCGATTTTCCTATCCCGGCAATGTTTTTTCGATGCCAGGATTTTTTTTGGACCGAATGATTGATTTTCGGTGGATTTTCAGGCTATAATGGGCGGGTGTTTTTTCCACTCCTTCCTTTCTTTTTCCGTTATTCCTGAAAATGCCGAAAAAAGCTCCCCGACAATATGCGATTGGCGTCGATTACGGAACCAACAGCGTTCGTGCCGTCATGGTCGACGTCGCCGACGGTTCCGAAGTCGCGAGTTCCGTTTACAATTATCCCAGCGGCGACGCCGGAGTGCTTTTGAATCCGAAGAATCCGCTCGTCGCCCGACAAAATCCGAGAGACTATATCGAAGGATTTCATACCGCCGTTGCCAATACGGTCGCCGCCGTGCGGCGCGACGGATTCGACGCGGACCACGTCAAAGGCATCGGAATCGACTCGACCGGTTCCACGCCGATGCCGGTCGACGCTTCAGGCCGCCCTCTCGCCCTGAATCCGAAGTATGAAGGACATCTCGCCGCGCACGCCTGGTTGTGGAAAGATCATTCGTCCCACGAAGAAGCCGCGAAAATCACGGCAACCGCGGAAAAATGGACCGAAAAGTACCTCAACAAATGCGGCGGAACGTACAGCAGCGAATGGTTTTGGTCGAAAATCCTCCATTGCAAGAGGGAAACCCCGGCCGTTTTCAAAGCGGCGTATTCCTGGGTCGAACTTTCCGATTTCATTCCCGGGTACATCACGGGGAATCTTGATCCGGCTAAAATGCCGCGAAACATCTGTACCGCAGGACACAAAGCGATGTTCAACGAGACGTGGAAAGGACTCCCCAGCGCCGCGTTTCTCAAAAAAATCGACCCGGACCTTGCCGCGATCCGTGAGCGATTCAATCCGCACACCCAAACTTCGGACCAAGTCGCCGGTCATTTGTCGCCGGAAGTCGCGCTCCAGATCGGACTCGCTCCCGGAATCCCGGTCGCGGTCGGGGCGCTGGACGCCCACATGGGCGCCGTCGGAGCGGGAATCAAACCGGGTACGCTCGTGAAAATTATCGGAACGAGCACCTGCGACATGATGGTGCATCCGTTGAAAAAAGAAATCAAGGACATTCCCGGCCTGTGCGGGATCGTTCCCGGTTCCGTTCTCCCCGGTATGTACGGGCTGGAAGCGGGGCAATCGGCGGTCGGCGACATTTTCAACTGGTTCGTCAAACACCTGACGCCGGGGCATTCTCACGCGTCGCTCACGAAAGAGGCGGCGAAACTCGCTCCCGGACAGAGCGGACTTCTTGCCTTGGACTGGAATAACGGGAATCGTACGATTTTGGTCGATCCGCTGTTGTCCGGGCTTTTGATCGGACAGACGCTCCACACGACCGCCCCGGAAATCTATCGGGCGCTGGTCGAAGCGACGGCGTTCGGGGCGTTGACGATCATCCGGCGGTTCGAGGAATATGGTGTCAAAGTAAACGAAGTGATCAACTGCGGCGGTATCGCGGAAAAGAACCCGTTGATCATGCAGATTTACGCCGACGTGTGCAATCGCCCGATGAAAATCAGCCGTTCCTCGCAAACCTGCGCTTTAGGCGCCGCGATTTTCGCCGCGGTCGCCGGCGGAGTCTACAAGAAAGTCGAGGACGCCCAAGCGGTGATGACCGGCGTTTCGCCGACCGTGTACAAGCCGGACAAAAAAGCGGTCGCCGTTTACGAAAAACTTTATTCGCTCTATCGACAGCTCCATGACGCGTTCGGCGGCGTCCCGCAAAAAACGCCGCTCGACATGGGCCGAGTCATGAAAGAGCTGATCGCGATCCGCGGTTGAAACCGGGACCGAACATTTTCACATCACAAACGCGGGGTAAGCCCCGCCGCTAACGTTTCATGGGATTTTTCGATAATTTATTCGGTAAGAAACGCTTGGACTATCACGAACGGTTCGAGCTTCTCCAGGCGGCGGTCTCGGGGACCATGTCGCAGGTTTACAAGGCGAAAGACCGTAAAAGCGGCGAAATCGTCGCGTTGAAGATTCTCGACACGAAAAAAGTCAACGACGTCGAAGCGCGATTTCGCGGTCTCAAAGGGGTGAAGAAGCCGACCGAAGGAGAAATCGCGGTCCAGTTCGATCATCCGTACATCGTGAAAACGCTGGAGCAGGGGCTCACGACCGACGGGGAGAATTATCTCGTTATGGAGTATCTCGAAGGGACCGGGTTGAACAACGTCCTGATGGTCAAGCAGGATTTGATGGCCGGGGCGCGCATGCACTACATTCGGCAGGTCGCCGAAGCGCTCAAGGAGGTTCACGCCAAAGGGTTCATTCACCGGGACATCTGCCCGCGAAACCTGCTGTTTACCGGGGACGCGAATATTTTGAAACTGACCGACTTCGGCTTGTCTGTCCCGGCGAAAGAGCCGTTTACCGATCCGGGCAATCGGACCGGAACGCCGAACTACATGGCGCCGGAATTAGTGCGTCGTCGTCCGACGGATCAGCGGCTCGATATTTTTTCGTTCGGCGTCACGATTTACGAACTCTGTTGCCGTCAACTTCCCTGGCCGCGCGGGGACAGCGGCCTGGCCGCGATGACACACGATCAGCCGCCCGCTCCGTTGGAGGGATACCGTCCGGACATCAACCGCACGCTCGCCAAGGCAATTCATTTTTGTCTCGAATCGGACCCGAAAAAACGCTGCCCCAACATGGAAAAATTCCTTTTCCTGATTCAAAAAGTCGAATACGAAGATGAATAAGTTAGCGCCGGGGCTTGCCCCGGGTTGGGTTGTGCGGACGGCTTCACTTGAGGGCATTTGGTAGGATGCGACGTTTCACATTACAAGCCCGGGGCAAGCCCCGGCGCTAACGGAACGGCGCGGATTAACCAAATACCAAAACTTTCTTGATCCAATCACC
>JAVBTU010000346.1:0-5587 GCA_031556015.1 Thermoguttaceae bacterium | reverse complement strand
GCTCATGGTGACCGAATCGTAAACATCCAGCGGCGTCGGACCTTTGGCAACGACGGCGTTCACCAGTTGACGGAGTTCGCAACCGTCGGTTCCGTCGTGACCGCCGACATGTTGGTCTTTCCAAAAACGGTGATTATACTTCTCCTGGTACGGAGCCCACGGTTCCCATTGGCCGGGCTCCGGGGAAACGTCTTCAAGGTAAACCGAGGCTTTTTCCTCGTCGTAGATTCCCTTGGTTCCCTGGACCATCCAGCGATTCGCGTACGGTCGGGGAAGCTGTGTGTCAAGATTCAGCACCACGGTTTTCCCCAAAGCGGTCTTGAGAATCGAAGTGACGACGTCCCCTTGCGGGAAAGCGGTCGTCGCACCGGGATGTTCGGCTCCGAAACGTTGTTTCATTCGAATGTTGACACCTTTAGCGGGCGTCGCGACGGAATAAATTTCCGTGAACCGGTCGCCGACGTTGATGTCCAGCCAGCTCAAAATCGGGCCCAGCGCGTGCGTCGGATAATAGTTGCGATTATATTTTTTGAAGTATTCTATCTGCCAACGTTCCCCCCCTTTCGGGTCGTAATAGAAATAATCGCGACAATCGTGCGAATACGCGCATTGAGCGTGGACGATTTCGCCGAGCAGTCCGAGCCGGATCATGTTCAGCACCGCGAGATTGTCCTGCCGGAAGCTCCAATTTTCGAGCATCATGCAAGGAATATCGTACTTCTCCGCTGCTTCGACCAATTTCCAGCAATCGTCGACGCTTGTCGCGATGGGAACTTCGCAGCCGACGTAGATTCCCTTTTTCAATGCGGCCAAACTGATTTCGGCGTGTGTCGGCCAGCCGGACGCGATGATCGCCAAATCGAGATTTTCCGTTTCGAGAAGTTTTTCCCACGCCTTTTCGCCGTCGGCGTAAACAGTCGGAGCGGGTTTGCCGGCGGTTACGCAGATTTTGGCGGCACGTTCGGCGGACGCTTTGAACAGATCGCAAACGGCGACGACTTCGACCTCCGGAAACGCGAGGAGGTACTGCATCAGGCCGGTCCCGCGATTTCCGGTTCCAAAGACGGCGATACGTATTTTTTTCGATTCGGTTTGCGCGACGGCATTCCAGGAGAGTGACGCCGCCGTGATACCGGCGACTCCGTATTTCAAAAAGTTTCGACGTTTCATGGTTAGTTCATTATTCAATGTTGGTGGAGCGTCTCGAGAAGTTCGAGCGCAGTTGCTTTGATTTTCGGTTCCGCGTCGACTTCGAGGCAACTTCCCGCGGTGCGCCAAGTGTTGTACCCGCCGAGGGCGTGCTGCTCCGGAGTCGGAATATAGCCGTAACACCCGTTCGCAAGACCGATGTTGAAAGTCGGGCGAAACGGACTACGTGCTTTGATTTCCAAGCCGGTGATCCCGTAAACTTCGGCGGGAAGCGCCGTGACGCCAAGCTCTCCGATCCGCATCGCCTGGACGATGACTTCGCAGGTTTGCGGCCAATGCTCCATTTCCACCGTGTTCAGGGCGTAAACATCGGCGATCGTTGCCGGTTTCCCGTCCGGTAAAGCGGCGACGTGTTTCTTCGCGGCTTCGACTTCGTTCGCCGTCGGGACGCGATTGGCGAGCGTGAGCCGTTTTTCCGCCATTTCCACCGGGATTCGATCGAAGTACTCGATGTTCGGCCAAACGGCCATCGCGGCTTCGGCGGTGTCACGACCGACGCTTTGATAATCGAACACGCGTTTCGGATTCAGAAAGTCGATGCAGTTGGCGTCACCGCTGGTTCCGTTGGACATGATCCCGACGAACTTTTCGGACATTTTGTCCCGACCGACTTTTTCGGCGATTCTTTTCCGAACTTCCGCGGCAAAGACGCCGAAATAGTCGCCGGAAAGCACGCCCGCCTGGACACCGGCGTAATGCGTCGAATAATTTCCCAACAGCGCGATCGGCGTACCATCCGGTGTCATGACCGAAAGCACCGTCACCGCCGTATCGACGGGACCGGTTCTGGCGATTTTGTTCGGATTGTCGTGGCCCGGATTCATCATAGCCCGATCGTCGCTGGTGCCACCGAACGGATTGATCATCGCGGTTCCTTTTTTCATCAGGAATCGGCGACAGTAGACGTTGTTCGGGTCGTTGCCGACCGCCCAGCCGACTTTGGCCGGCGCGAGGTTCTTTTGAGCGACCTCCACCGCTTCGGCGACTTTTTCCACGAGCAGAGGAAGATAACTTTCTTCGACCGGGCTGCTGTGTCCGGCCCAAAGCGACGGCGCGGAATGGCAATGGGTCGACGAAATCATGAGCCGGTCTTTCGGAACACCCGTCTTTTCCGTAACGGCCTGCTTCATTCGCTCGACCAGGGGAAATGGTATCAAACAAGTGTCGACGACGACGAAAACAATCGGGTCTTTACCGTTTTGAAGCATCAAACATCGGGCATACAGCGGGTCCTGGACGGTCTCGACGATCTGAGGGAAAAAGCCGCCATTGACGACGACCGGAAACCGTTGCGGCGTGATATCGATCCAGGAAGCTCCGGCTTTCAAGCCGTCCGGGGACTCCGCGACTAACGCGGTCGTCGAAAGCAAGAATAAAAAAGTGACGAAAACAAGTCGATTCATTTTCGGCTCCTGAGTGAGTGGGGTTGGATGATATCCCGGTTCAACCGGTGAGCGACCACCTTCATGTCAAATATAAGAGCCTCCCGACAAATAATCAACAGCCGTCGAAACGAAATCAGCACAATCCAATGAACAGGGTTTTTTCCCGATGGAAATGCGACGAAAAATTTGGTAAAGTGGAAGCGCGTGTTTTCCACCATTTCCCATTTCACCACGAACGGATCCATGCTCAAACACACCATTCTTGTTTTCGGATTTCTCCTGTTCACTACGTTCGTTTCCGCGGCGGAAAAAGGCGTCCCGCTGAACGTCCTGGACTTCGGCGCGGTCGGCGACGGCCAAACGGACAATACCGCCTCATTCCAAAAGGCGCTCGACGCCGCCGCGAAATCGGACGTACAAACCGTCTTCGCTCCGCGCGGGAATTATCGATTCGACGGGTCGCTCGTTTTTCCGCAAGGGGTGACCCTCAAAGGAGTTTGGGAATCGGTCCCTTCCCACAACGGCATCCGCGACCGCGGCCGGGTTAAGCCGACCGACGACGGAACCACTTTTCTCGTCTGTGGAAACGTCGGCAAGGAAGACGCGGAACCGTTTATCACGTTGACCACGAACTGCACACTCAAAGGGGTCTGTCTCTACTATCCGGAGCAGAAAACGGACGACATCCCGACTCCGTATCCCTGGGCGGTCGCGATGCGGGACAAGAACCCGGCGATTCTCGAATGCGAACTGCTTAATCCGTACAAGGGAATCGACGCCTCGAAAAACGAGCGGCATTTGATCCGCAACATCAGCGGTCAACCGATCCGGCTCGGCGTGTACGTCGATTCGATTTACGACATCGGACGCATCGAAAACGTCCACTTCAACCCATGGTGGAGCCTACGGTCGAAGTTGTTCGATTGGCAGATGAACAACGGAGAAGCGTTCGTGTTCGGGCGAACCGATTGGCAGTACGTCCACAACACGTTCTGCTTCGGCTACAAAGTCGGATACCGTTTTATGCAATCGGAAGCGGGCGTGTGCAACGGGAACTTTCTTGGAATCGGCGCCGACGACTGCCAAACCGCGCTGGTCGTCGACCAATGCGCCCCGATGGGACTCTTGATTACCAACGGCGAATTCGTCTCGTTCCACGGTCCGGACCCGACGATGATTCGCGTTTCGCCGACCAACCAAGGGGCGGTGCGGTTTTCCAACTGCGCTTTCTGGGGACCGTGTCGACAGATCGCGGTCGTCGAAGGAAAGGGGACCGTCGGATTCGGCGATTGCACGTTCGTTCAGTGGGGGTTCAAAGATAAAGAAGACGGGCGGGGAAAAGATCGAACCGACGACCCGGCGTTGAAGCTGCTCGGCGGAACGGTCCTGGTCCGCGGCTGCGATTTCCAGGAAAACCGTCCACACATTCTGCTCGGCAAAGACGTGAACAAAGCGGTCGTTTCCGAAAACGTGTTCAAAGGACCGGTCCAAATCGACAACAAATCCGAATCGAAATCGATTGCGATCCTGGGGAACGTCGGCGATTGACGGCGACAAGCAAATTGCATTTGAGAAAAGACGTTTGGTTATGTTCTCGCTCATTTCTCCTTCCGTGGTATGTACGGGAATGACGAATTCCGGCGTATCACTCCTTGCGACGGTTCTGTAAAGCCTGGAGAAAACGTCCGGCGTTTTCGAGCACTATTTCCCGCAATCGCGTTTCCGTGAGATTTCGCAATGCGGCGAGCTCCTTGAGGATCCGGAGCAGAATCGTCGGCTCGTTTCGACAGCCGGGCTCCGGCGACAGGGCCGGGGCGTCGCTTTCCACGAGTATCCGATCCCAAGGAACCGCAATCGCCGCTTCACGAACCCGGCGATTGCCCGCTTTCAATACCGTCGCGGAAAACGAAAAGTAACCGCCGAGCTTCGCCAGAAACTCGATCCGATCCCCGGGCCCGGAAAACGAATGAAGCAAAACCGCCGGAAAGGGGCCTTCCCCCCGCAGGATCGCCGCGACATCGCCGATTGCGCGGACCGAATGAATCGCAACGGGAAGCTCGCGGTCCTTGGCCAGACGAAGCTGCGCCCGGAATACCCGTTCCTGAATTTCCAGGGATTTCGGCTCCCGCAGGCGATCCAGACCGATTTCGCCGATTCCGCCCGAAAAATTTTCGTCGTCGAGCAATTCGACCAACCGCTCTTCCCAATCCGATGGAGCCGCGGCGGCATACCACGGATGAACACCGTAAAACGGTACGATTTCCTCGTGCCGGGCCGCAAGCTGACGGACCGCGGCCCAATCGTCCGGGCCGGTTCCGTTGCACAGAAATCGTTCAATCCCGTTTTCCTTGGCGCAGGCCAATACTTCGGCCAAATCGTCCCGGAACGCCGGGTCCTGGAGGTGAACGTGGGAATCGATCAACGGAACGACGGACATGGTCTCACTCTTCCCGCAATCGCTTCAAATCGGCGGTCGTCCGCATCGCGCAGAATTTCGGGCCGCACATCGTGCAATAATTCGTGTCGCATTCGTCCAATCCTTCCGGCTTCGGGGCGTTTTTTCGCGACTCTTCATAGTATTCCCGGGCCCGGTCCGGATCGAGCGCGAGGCGGAATTGCTCGTTCCAATCGAATCGGAACCGCGCCCGGGCCATGGCGTCGTCGCGATCCCTCGCCCCGGGCCGCTTGCGGGCGACATCCGCCGCGTGCGCCGCGATTTTGTACGCGATGACGCCCTGCCGGACGTCTTCCCGGTTCGGCAGTCCCAGGTGTTCTTTCGGCGTCACGTAACAGAGCATCGCCGCTCCGTGATACGCCGCGAGCGTCGCCCCGATCGCGCTGGTGATATGGTCGTAGCCCGGGGCGATGTCGCACACGACGGGTCCGAGTACGTAAAAGGGTGCTCCGTGACACACCTCGATTTGACGCTTGATGTTGTTTTCGATCTGGTCGAGGGGAACGTGTCCCGGTCCTTCGATCATGACTTGGCAACC
>JAVBTU010000504.1:0-4778 GCA_031556015.1 Thermoguttaceae bacterium | reverse complement strand
TCACCTTATTTTGTTTGACAAAACAACCTCAGTAGCCCAAATACGACGAGAAAACAGACCTCATTAGCGGACTGCCGCAAGAGAACTGCAAACTCTTGAAAAAAGCGCGCGGAGACGCAAAGACGCGGAGTTTGAAAGCAGGAGAGGCAATACAAACAAAATGGATGATTTATTTGGGGAAGTTTTGGTCAAGAACCTCCGCGCCTTTGTGTCTCCGCGCGAAAAAAATGGACTTTGCAGATCTCTTGCGGACTGCCGGGAACAGGTGGTTTTTCACCAAAGAACTTGCTATACTCACGCTTGTTGTTTTCACTCGGGCCAGTCCAAGGCCCTGTCCATTTTTACTTCAGGAGATGACTCATGGAAAAAAAGGTCCATTGCCATTGTTGTCCGGAGCCGTTGCCGGTGGTCTCGGATAGTTTGTTTTCGATGACCCGACGCACCTTCATGGCCGGAGCCGCGGCCGGGAGCGCATTTCTCGGCGGGCTGTCGCTCTCCGCCGTTGCCGAAGCGGCCGGTGCGGAGACCGTTCCGATGCCCAAACCGCGTCTGCCGCTTGTCGTCAAGCCGGTACTCGTTCACGATTTGCCGCAACGCCAGGAAGGAACCTCCTGGCGAAACTGGGGCGGGGTCGATTCCAAGGAAGCCGCGCAGAAGGAAGTCGCGAATATCACGAAAGAGCTGGACGGCATCAAGAAGAGCGCCGATTTCCCGGTCGATTTCCTTGAAGTGACCGCCGTGACCGACATGGGACAGATGAAAGATCATCCCGACATCGCCAAGGCTGATCTGCTCATCGTGTACGGGGCCGGCGGTGGAATTGATCCGCTGAAAAACTTCGACAAAGACGCGATCATTTTCCAACGCTGGAAAAGCGGACCGGTCTACCTGCAATACGAAATCGTATCCCCGCGATTTTTGCGACAGCATACGGATACGCAAAAGGTTCCGCATATCCTGCCCGAAGACGTCGTAACCGATTCGCTCGACGAACTGACCTGGCGGCTCCGTTCGCTCTGCGGTTTGAAGAACACCCAGAACACGAAAATCATGACCATCGGCGGCGCTTCCGCCTGGGCACAACCGGCAGGCGTCGTTCCCGCTCTGGTCGAAAAAATCTGGGGATACAAGTTCCACGATATTTCGTATCCGGAACTCGCCAAATTGATCGATGCGGCGAACGCCAATGATAAGGCGGTTGCATTGGCGAAAAAGCGGGCCGAAGAATACCTGAAGATTCCGAATACGACTTTGGAAACCAAAAAGGAATTCGTCGAACGCTGCTTCTTGCTCGACCAGGTTTTCCGGGCCCTGATGCAGGAAGCCGATTGCAAAAACATGACGATCAACGCCTGTATGGGCACGATCATGCAGGTCTCGAAAACGGCGGCGTGCATGACGCTCAGCACACTCAACGACGACGGATACCTCGCGTTTTGCGAATCCGATTTCGCCGTGATTCCGTCCGGCGTGCTTTTGGCGAACATCTGCGGTAAACCGGTGTTCCTCAACGACCCGACGTATCCGTACGAACAGATCATCACGCTGGCCCACTGCACCGGTCCCCGCAAGATGGACGGTAAAACGTACGAGCCGACGCGGATCGTAACGCATTTCGAATCGGATTACGGCGCGTCGCCGAAAGTCGCCTACGCCAACGGGACGGTCTGCACGAACATCGCGCCGGACTTCAAGTCGCAACGTTGGCTCGGCCTGCTCGGCGAAGTAATCGACGCGCCGTTCCGCCAGATCTGCCGGACGCAAATCGATATCCGGTACAAAGCGCCGTCGCAATTGGTCGCCGAAAGGATGCCCGGTTTCCACTGGATGTTCTCCTACGGCGACTACATGAAAGAACTCGGATACGCTCTGCGCCGCGTCGGTATCCAATGGGATACGCTCGGCGAAAGCTGATCGAATCATCGCATGGAGTGTGGGCGCCCCGCCCGCACTTCCTTATTTTACCCCTATGAAGCACGGGGCAGGCCCCGTGGCTAACGATATAACGAAAAACGAAATATGACCGAACATCATCATCAAAACGGCGATTGTCCTCGTGATCCGGAGCGACGGCGGCTGCTCGAAGCCGTGGTACTCGGAGGGGCCGGTTTGGCCGGAGCTTCCTTGCTCAGTTGTGAAGAAAAAATCCTCGCCGCCCGCTTGGAAGAAGAAACGAAGGTGGACGGCGTCGCCGGAGCGACCCGATCGCTGACGAATTGGGCCAAGCTCGAGGATCTGAAAAAGAAGCCGCCGATGGTCAAGATGGGCAAGTTGCGAATCAGCCGGATCATTCTCGGCGGCAACCTGTTCGGCGGTTGGGCGCATTCTCGCGATTTGATTTACGTTTCCGATCTGGTGACCGCCTACCATTCGCCGGACAAGATCCTCGCGACGTTCCAATTGGCCCAGGCGTGTGGGATCAACGCGTTTCTGTCGCATTATTCTCACTTCGCGATGATCAAACGGTATTGGGACGCCGGCGGCGACATGCACTTTTTCGCCGACTGCCGCAGCCCGGAGGAAACGAAAATCTCGATGGACCAGGGAGCCAGCGCATGCTATCTCAACGGCGAAAAGACCGACGAACTCGTCGCCGGAGAGAAATTCGACGTTCTCGAAGCGCATCTGGAGCAGGTTCGCGGGGAAGGGCTCACCGCCGGCTTGGGGGCGCATCGCCTGATTACGGTCCAAAAAGTCATGGAGCGTGGCATCCAACCCGATTTCTGGATGAAGACGTTTCACCACACGAACTACTGGTCCGCGCAGCCGAAAAACGAACACGACAACATTTTCTGCCGTGAACCGGAGGAAACGAAGGAGTACATGAAAACGATGCCGCTCCCCTGGATCGCGTTCAAGACGCTCGCCGCCGGAGCGATTCATCCGAACGAAGGATTTCGTTTCGCGTTCGAAGGCGGAGCCGATATTATTTGCGTCGGCATGTACGATTTCCAGATGGTCGACGACGTCAACATCGCCGTCGGCGTCCTGGACAACAAGGATTCCTTGAAACGCGAACGCCGCTGGACTTAAAAGTCGCGGTCCGGTTTCCTTCGCAGGGCGGCGATTTCGTCGAATCTTTTTTGCGACGCGGTGCCGGTAAGGGTTTCCTTGAAGGGAAATTTCTTACCGTACTCCGCAGCGGCGTCCCTACTCTGAAAAACCAAAATGCTTTCGCCGTTCGGCGCTGCTTCAACGCGGCGGTCCGAAATTACCGAAGGTTTTCATCATCCGATAGGTATTGACAATGTTCGGTTTCACCAGCAGTTCAATGATTGCCGTTTTCAGCGCTTCCATGCCTGAGGAATCATACAGACCGACGACTTCATTTCCCTGCCGTTTGAATTGAAAGACTTTATAAATATGTTTCAGCGCGTCAAGCTGCCTTTGCGTTAGGCCGGGATTTTCAGGATCAATATCGAAATAATCTTTCTGAATCCGGAGTTTGTCGAGCGAAGCTTCCGTTTCTTTGAGACTCTCGGAATACATTGTGTAAATGGTTTCCGCGAAATTCTCGTCTTTGAGCCGAATCACGACTTTTATTTCCGGTTTGACGTGATTATAAATGAAATGGAATGAATCCAGACTCTGAAAAACCGTGGGGACCATTTTCAGAGCGTCATCCGCTTTTTTCCATTCTTCCGCCTCCATTGTCATCCGCAGCAGCGGCTTGAAGCCTTCGATTTTTGATTCGACATCTTCTTGAAACTGATCGATCCGGCCGACGGCGATTTGCAGCAACGCGTCGGGCTGAGCGTCAAGAAGTGAGGCGATGTCCGTGCGGGACTGCGTGCTGGGTTCCTTGAATTTTTCCCGGGCAAACGCCATGATTTCCTTTTGCTTGGAGAATTGCGGTATCACGGGAATCCCGACGATGAATCCGTGCCGCACGAACGTTACGGGAATCCCACCGTTGAGATACTGCATCCGGATCTTATCGATCTGGTCCTGGGAAGCTCCTTTCGGAACGGGAATCGCCAACAGCGCCGGAAACATTGTTTCCATCAGCGCGTCCCGATACGCGATGATATACACCTCCTCCGCTTTTCCGACGGTGACCAAGTCGCGGTAAACCGTTTGAGCCGCATTGACCACGGGATCCGATCCGGTAATCATATTCCCGAGCATCTGGGATTTAAGCGGATCGTTCGCCGGCAGAATTTCCTCAATCGCCTTGTTATAGGTGCTTTCGAAGTACTTTTGAATTCCCGGAAGGTCCAATTGCTTCAGATTGACCTTGACGACGGCAATGGTTTCGGAGTCGAGGTACGGCGAAATATCCGCGGCGAACACGGCGGCCCGAACGGGAAAAAACAGGCAGACCGAACAGATCACGAACGAAAAAAAACGGAACATCGGAGAGTCCTCTCGGAAGAGTGGGGGAATGGAAAGATTCAATATAAAAAAAATACCGTCCGCTTTCAAGTCTCGCATGTAACATTTCTCGAAGTCGATTCGTCAATACGACAATACGAGGCACTTTGTCTCGCATAACTCCTTTAGCGGTCAAAAATTTACATTGAAAAGGATCAAAAAATGAAACATCTCAACATTATGCTCGTGTGGACACTCGGTTTATTGGGATTGGTTTTCGCGGCCCCTTGTGCGTTTGCCGCCGAACTTCCGGACGCATACGCGTATTCGAACTTGTCGCGCGGTTTGGATTGCAAACTCGTTCAATTCATCGTCGCTCAACCGGAATGGCAGCCGTTCGCCGACACGTTTACGAAAAAAATCGACGCCGAATACGAAAAAGCGCAAAGCCGACACGATTTCCC
>JAVBTU010000264.1:0-7096 GCA_031556015.1 Thermoguttaceae bacterium | reverse complement strand
ACTTGCGGCTCGATCCCGAAATGAAGCGTCGCATGGGCTTGCGGATCCAGGTCGATCAAACAGACTTTCGCGCCCGAATCGGCAAGAGCTGCGCTGAGATTCACGGCGGTCGTCGTTTTGCCGACGCCGCCCTTCTGGTTCATGATCGCGATGGAGCGCGGCATAGACGTACTCGTGGATTCGTTCGACAGAAGCGGAGGGCACGGGACTCGAACCCGCAACCCGGTTAAGGGCACCTCATTTCCAATGAGGCCGCTAGCCATTCGCTTACCCTCCCGAGAAAACGATCTGCGAATTATAGTAAAGATACGTTTTTCGGCAAGACACCCTGAAAACGGAACCCAAGAGCGGCAAAACCAAAAACCCGCACGACGATTCGAAGTCTCTTGGTAAAAAGGGGGCGGGGGGGTATAACCTACGGTCACACTTTCGAATCCGAGCCGCGCACGAAGTATGCGGTGTTCGAGCATACACAGTTTACGGGGGGTGAATCACAATACCGCTTACTCCGTGCGAGGCTCTGATTGACACAAGACCAAACCCAATCGCACGTTACGTCCTTTTACAATCCCTTTTCGACTCCGGTGTCCGACGAACTACATCCTCTTCTTTCCGGCCTGAACGAACCGCAGCGGGAAGCGGTCGTCCATACCGAAGGTCCGCTCCTGGTTCTCGCCGGCCCGGGCAGTGGGAAGACCCGTGTGATCACGCACCGGATCGCCTGGATGCTCCAGCATGGTATCAGGCCGTACCAGATCGTCGCGCTGACGTTCACGAACAAAGCGGCCGACGAAATGAAGAAACGGCTCGAAATCCTCGCCCCGGACAAGCCGGTTCGGATCGGGACGTTTCACAAATTCTGTGCGTATCTGTTGCGGTTGTACGCGTCGATGGTCGGGATGGAGTCGAACTTCACCATTTACGACACCGACGAAAGCAAAAAGCTGCTCGGCCTGATTCTCGAAAAAGTGCCGCTGCCGACCGGGATCACGCCGGACCGGATCGCGGCCGGAATTTCCTGGGCGAAAAACGAACTGGTCCTGCCCGACGAATACATTTCCCGGACCGGAAGCCTGATCGGCTCGTTCGTCGAGAAAGTCTATCCGCAGTACCAGAAGCTGCTCAAGCAGGGAAACGCCGTTGATTTCGACGACCTGCTTTTTCACGTCGCGATCCTGCTCAAGGAGAATCCGGAGATTCGCCGGGAACTCGACGCGAGATTTCGGTACATTCTCGTCGACGAATACCAGGACACGAACCTCGCCCAATACGCGATTGCCCGGGCACTTTCGATCGACCATCCGAACCTGGCCGTAACCGGCGATCCGGACCAGTCGATCTACGGTTGGCGCGGAGCGAACATCCAGAATATTCTCAATTTCGAAAAAGATTTCAAAGACGTCAAAACCATCCGTTTGGAGCAGAATTACCGGAGCACGAAACGGATTCTCGCCGCCGCGGACAAGGTGATCGCGTACAACGAATTCCGTAAGGAAAAACACCTGTTCACCGACAACGAGATCGGCCGGCCCGTCCGACTGCTTTGCTGTTTCGATCAGCGGGAGGAAGCCGAAGCGATCGCGGACGAAATCGCCGCGGAAATCAAAGAGGGAAAACGCCGCCCGAAGGATTACGCGATTTTCTTCCGGGTCAACGCCCTGTCGCGAAACCTGGAGCATGCCTTGCACCGCAGCGGCGTTTCGTTCCAACTCGTTCGCGGTCTGGAATTTTTCAACCGCAAGGAAATCAAGGACGTCCTCGCGTACTTGCAGTTGATCTACAATTCCCGTGATACCGTTTCGTTCATGCGAATCGTCAACGAACCGCGGCGTGGGATCGGGAAAACGACGATCGGCAAAATCGTCGGCATGTCGCAGCAGTACGGAATTTCGACGATGGATGCCGCCCGGGAATTCGTCAAAGCGTCGAAAATCGCCGGCGTCTCCGCGAAGGTCAAAAAAGCGCTCGCCGAGTTCGTGAAGATGATCGACCGCCTTTGCGAAGAAGCCGCGAAAGACGAGTATCCGATCGAAACGCTCGTCGCCGATTTGTTGGCCGCAACGAAATACAAGGAACAATATTCGGAAGACGACGAAGAGGATCGGCAGCGATTGGAAAATATCGACGAATTTCTTTCCGAGGCGAGGGAGTTCGACAAACTTCCACTCGAAGAAGGGGAAAACGCGCTGGAAAAGTTCCTGGAGCAGACCGCTTTGGTAAGCGACGTCGATTCCTGGGAAACGGACAGCGACCGTGTTTCGCTCATGACGCTTCATGCGGCCAAGGGACTCGAATTTCCGGTCGTATATCTGATTGCACTGGAGGAAAATCTCCTGCCGCACGAACGTTCGACCGACGATCAGAAGCAGTTGGAAGAGGAGCGGCGTTTGTTTTTCGTCGGCATGACGCGGGCGAAAGAGGAGTTGCGGCTTTCACGAACGCATCAACGGGAATTCCGGGGCCGAACGACGGCGTCGATTTTCAGTCGGTTTATCGTCGAGCTTCCCCGGGAGGAAATGATTCTCTGCGATTCGCCGGAGCAGCTCGCCGATTGTCCGGACGACCGTCCGTTCGACGGAACGAAAGCGCAACGGCTCGTCGTCTCGAAACCGCAGGGGTCCCGCTGGAATCCGAATCCGGAAATCGCCGAATTCGCGGAATATTTCGGCGAAGCGCCGGCCGGGGAAGATTATGAAACCGAAATCGACTACGACGAGTCCGACGTCGAATACGACGAAGACGGAAACGCCGTCCCAGCCGGCTCGAAAGCGAAAAAGAAAAAACGCATGACCTACTCGCTCTCCCTGACGACCGCTGCCGAACTGCTCAAGCGGCGTCAAGAGGAGGAGTAGTGGTTCGCACGGGGACAATCCCGCGTGCGTTTCATTCCGCTTTTTTCGTCTCCGTTTTCGGAGCAGCCGGCGTTTCCGGCGTGGTTTTCGTCTCGGTTGCGGCTTTGTCGCCTTTCAGTCGAATCAGGGTTCGCTCTTCCGTTTTGTCCTGACCGATGTGTACGAGAAGCGGAACGGTTTCCTGCGTCAGATTCCAAAATCCGCATTCGGCGACAACATCGTCGTTCCCGCGTAATTTGAACGCGACACGTTGCGTCTTGGGATCGACGCTTCCGTACAACTCCACCGTTTCGTCCGTATCCTGATTGATCAGGTTGCCGCGAATTAAACCGTGTTTGTTCGTCGCGATTTGCAGGATTCGCTTGCTGTCCTTCTGTTTATCGTCCGCGACCACGGCGAACGTTCCCATCGGGAGCCATTCGTTGGGGTCGGCGGTCGGCGTTGCCGCGGTTGCGGAACCGGTCGCGTCCCCTTCCGCTGCTCCGGCATCTTCAACCGGCGGTTCGTCCGCTCCGGCGTTGGCGATGTCCTGAGCTTGCTGGTAATACTCGTCGGCTCCGACGTAAGGGACGCCGTTGACGTAAACCGTATCTCCTTCGTAAACGACGTTGCTGCCGTAATCATAAGGGCACGGGTCGAGAATTTCACCACCGATATAACCGGTCACAAAGCCGGGCGCGAACCAACCCCATGCGTAATCCCAACCTGGAGCGCCCCACCACCAAGTCGGCGGCGGCGGTGGTGGTGGAGGCGGAGGCGGTGGTCCCGGAGGTCCCGGTGGATGCGGCCCCGGACCAGGTCCTGGCCCCGGATGTGGTCCCGGCCCCGGCCCCGGTCCTGGCCCCGGATGTGGGCCCGGTCCAGGTCCCGGCCCTGGCCCCGGGTGCGGTCCCGGTCCCGGTGCTCCACCTCCCCCCGGATGTGGGCCCGGACCAAGTCCTCCGCCGCCCCCCGGATGCGGGCCCGGACCGAAACCGGAAGGCCGCCAAGCGCCCGGATGGTCGTCGAACCACTTCGGGGAGAAGTCGCCATGTTGGGACATGTGGTTATTAAAATTATTGCGGATACTGTCGATCGTCCCTTGACTTATCGCGCCGCGGTTCAGTACGGAACTATCGATTTTGGACGGATTGAAGTTATCCCAATGTTTCCAGTCCGGCTCGGAAGGTCGCGGATTGAGCCGGGGAGCAGGATTGTTGAAAGCGCGCCCGTCGAACCCACGCCCTTCCGCGCCGGGCCGAAACACGTCCGGATTGAAATTTCTGACCGCAGCCGCTCCGCTTCCCGGTCGAAAGTCGGGGTGGTTGGCGAAATTCTGGTAGTGGGGAATGGATGGTCGCGGCATGCTCGGCTGAATATGCGGACGACTGAAATTCGCCGGCGGACTGAAGTTCCGATGCGAGATGGAACCTCCCCCGAATGCCCCTCCCCCCATGTGAAAACCGCTGGCCGGTGCGTGAAAACCGCCGCCGCCGTGGAAGCCGCCGCCGCCATGAAAACCGCCCCCGTGAAATTGCCCGATCACAGGATCATTTCCGAGAGCCGCGATGATCGTCGCCGATAATATCGCGAGGAAAATCGTAGACTTTTTCTTCATTTTGTTCTCTCCGTAGTAGAAAAGGAGATAAGTGCCTGCCATTCGTACAGACTTTCTCAAACTCTATTGAAGATTGTTCGCGGGTACCGGAGCAAAGTCAAGTGAGATTCCGGATTTTGAGGCAGGGTTCTTCAGGTTCGCGAAATCGATCCGATCAGAGCCGCAGATCAAGCGTTGCACGGCCGCGGACGAGGGATTTGTCCCGCGATTGAATTTTCAATTCATGTTGCATACAATAATGATCCGAAAACGAAGAATAGGTGGAAGGTCCGTTTCCTCTGTTTATCCCGATTGGTTTTATGCCGCAAGACTACATGATTCCCGTGCGGAGAATGCTTCGCGCCTGCCGAAAATATCCGCACCTTCTCAAACTCGCCGATTCGACCGGCAAAGAGCTCAACGGCATCGATACGCTCGTCAATACGTTGGTGATTCGACGCCTTTTGCGGAAAATTCTTGCGCCGACGGAACAAAACGTCGGGCTTTTGTTCCCGACTTCCGTTTACGGCGCGATCGTCAACGCGGCGTTGACCATGGACCGCCGGGTCGCGGTCAACCTGAACTACACGTTCAACGTCGAAACGATCAACTACTGCGTCCAAAAAGCGGAAATCAAGCACGTGATCACGACAAAACGGCTTTTGGAGCGTTTTCCGGATCTGAAGCTTGACGCGGAGATCGTCGTGCTGGAAGATCACGTCAAGAAAGTTTCTTTGTTCGATAAGCTTTCCGGCTGGTTCGAGGCCCGACTTATGCCGCTTTCCCTGTTGGAATGGGAACTCGGGCTGAAGAAAGTCCAGCAAGACGACCCGATCGCGATCATCTTTACATCCGGTTCGACCGGGACGCCGAAAGGGGTTTGTCTTTCCCACCGCAACCTTGCCTCGAATACGGAGGGGTTCGAAAAACACCTTTTGCTGACTGAAAACGATCGGCTTTTGGGAATTCTCCCGTTTTTCCACTCGTTCGGTTACGCGACAAACATCTGGATCGCCCTGGTTGGACCTTACGGGTCCGTATACCATTTCAATCCGCTCGACCCGAAAAAGGTCGGCGAAATGGCCCGGAAATACGCTCCGTCTTTGCTTCCCTCGACGGCGACGTTCCAGCGCAACTACCTTCGCCGCTGCCCCAAGGAAGATTTCGAAAAAGTAACGACCGTCGTTTGCGGCGCGGAGAAAGTTCCGCTAAGCCTCATGGAAGCGTGGAAGGAAAAGTTTGGACACACCTTGACCGAAGGATACGGAACGACGGAGTTGTCGCCGGTCGTTTCCGCGAATATCGACGAGACTCGCCGTCCCGATTACGCCGATTGGCTCAGGATCGGGACCGTCGGGCGCCCGCTCCCGGGGGTCCAGGTTCGCGTCGTCGACTTGGAAAACGGCTCCATTTTGCCGCCGGATACGCCCGGAATGCTTCAGGTCAAGGGAGACAACGTGATGCTCGGCTATTACAAGGAGCCGGAAAAGACCGCCGAGGTACTCCGAGACGGTTGGTACACGACTGGAGACGTCGCGAAGATCGACGCGGACGGATTCATTTGGATCACGGGCCGGGAAAGCCGGATGTCGAAAATCGGCGGCGAAATGGTCCCGCATATCCTGATCGAGGAAATGATCGACCGATTCGTTCGAAACGAGGAACGGGAGGACGACGGAGTTCTCGTCGCCGTAACCGGTTTACCGGATGAGAAAAAAGGGGAAAAAATCGTCGTGCTGCATCGACCGCTTCCGATTTCGCCCGAAGAAATCTGCAAAAAGCTGCAAACGGAAGGATTACCGAACCTTTGGATTCCACTTCCCCAGAATTTTCACCTGGTCGATCAGATCCCCATTCTGGGAACCGGTAAACTGGATCTGCGCGGGATCAAAGAAATGGCGAAGACATTTTAATTCTCCCTTCGAATCAGAACGCTTGTTTTTTGCGAAAAGCTCTCAACCGGTACACCCCTTGCAACCGATAAGGAGGAACGTGGGGGTGCGTCTTATTCTTTGATCGCGAAACAACATGTCCATTTCACCGACGGGAAACGTTTACGTCCAATTCTCAACCATATTTCAGCGGGATCAGTCGTCTCCGCTCCAAGGGTTCAAGGCTTCGTTCAGCGCATTGAGCGGGAAAGAGATCGTCCAAAAAGTCAACGATGCGAAGTCGCAACAAAAGGATATCCTCGACCTCTCGCCGGAAGGATTGAAGCAATCGCTCCTGCCGAAATCGAATGCGGACGAAACCGACGCTTCGCTCCAATCCAGCGAACAGGCTGCCGCTCCCGTTTCGCAAATGTCCGAAATCGATCGCGTCAATCTGATCCGAACCAATAAAAACGCGGTACTCGAACGGATCAACGCATTGTTCACGGAAAAGGGACTCGACGTTCCGCAGGACCAATCGTTCGATATTACGGTCGACCAGCAAACCGGCAAGCTCGAAATCCGCGGCGTGGAAGATCCGGAGTTGCTCCAGGCGATGAACGACGCCGTCGTGGGGGACGAGCAACTTGTTTCGCTCATGAAAAAGACCCGGGAAGACCTCGGGGTCCCCTCTCCGGAAAACGTCCGACCGGGCAATTTCACGATCGGGTTCGATTCGATGATCCCGACGCCGGAAGACGCGGAAATCGCTTACCAGATCGACGTCGTGATCAACG
>JAVBTU010000011.1:0-14817 GCA_031556015.1 Thermoguttaceae bacterium | reverse complement strand
TCGAGTTTGGCGAAGATCGCTTTCGCTTCCCCTTCCGCTTCGATGCGTCGCTGTTCGGCGTTCGCTTCGGCGTCGACGATCAGCTTCGCTTTTTACGCTTTCGCCGGGGCTTCCAAATCGGCGCGGCGTTTCGCTTCGATCCGCTCCGCTTCCGCCAAAGCCGCTTTCGCTTGGGCACGGTGTTCCGCTTCCAACACGGCGGCGTCCGCTTCCCGCTTTTTCGTTTCGCCGATCCGGAACGATTCCGCCTGCTTCACTTGCAGTTCCGCCTGTGACGCCGCGATCACCGCTTTCGCTTTGTTTTCCCCTTCGATCGCCGCGGCGTTCGCGTCGGCCAACTGAACACGCATGTCCCGCTCCGCGTGTTTGACCTGCGATTCCCGCTGGAACGACGCCGTCTGTTCGCCGACGGTTTGCTCCTTTTCCAATTCCGCCAATCGAACCGCCTGTTCCCGCTGGAGTTCGGCAAGCCGGACCGCTTGTTCCCGCTCCGCTTCCCGGGTCCCGATCATCTGGACTTTCACGGCGTTGGCGACCTGAATCGCTTTGGCTTGTTCCGCTTCGGCAACGCGGGTTTCCCCCATCCGTTCGTTGTCGGCGACGTCGCCGCGGGCTTTTTGAATCGCTTCCGACGCCGCTTTGCGACCGATCGCTTCGATGTAGCCCGACTCGTCGGTGATGTCCGTGATGTTGACGTTAATCAGAACCAAGCCGATTTTGCGGAGTTCCGGATCGAGCGAAGTCGTAATACTGCTCAAAAACGCGTCCCGGTCCCGGTTGATTTCCTCGATGTTCATCGACGCGATCACCTGTCGAAGCTGGCCGAAGATAATGTCCTCGGCTTGTTTGGACACTTCCGGTTTCGAGAGTCCGAGCAAACGGATCGCGGCGTTTTGCATCAGTTCCGGAGCGGTTCCGATCGCAACGGTAAAAACGCTTGGGACGTTGACGCGGATATTTTCCATCGAAAGTGCGCCCCGGAGCGGGATTTCGATCTGCATCGGTTCCAGGCCGAGATAAGCGTAATCCTGGATGAGCGGATAGACGAATTTCGCCCCGCCGTGAATGCACTCGGAGGTCGCTCCTTTGCTTCCCCGTCCGTAAATCACGAGAATCCGGTTGCTCGGGCAGCGTTTATACTGCTTGACCATCACGGCGCGCAGCTGCATCGCAGAGGCCGCAAGCGCGATCAGCATCAAAACGAGATACGTCCAAAACGGGCTCAAAGCGGCGGCGAAAAGGATCGATGTCATGGTAGTTAGCGGCGGGGCTTGCCCCGCGTTAGCCCCGGGGCCTGCCCCGGGCGTGTGAATAAGCAAAAAAACGAAAGTGCGACAGGAAACGAAAATGCCCGATTTCCAATCGCACTCATTTTTAGCTTTATTTCAAAGGAAAGTCAAGAATATTCCGTTCATTTTCCCCAAGTTCGCCAAACCATGTGTTCCTCCTTCGAATCAGAGCCGCGCACGAAGTAAGCGTATTGTGGCTCCGCCGGCCGACTCGAACACCGCTTGCTGTGTACGCGGCTCTGATTCGAAAAGGACCCGTTTTCTCGCCGTATTAGGCAAATTTGGCTTTTTCTATTGAATCTTGACTCATCCGGCGGCCCCTTTATAATGATTTGCGGTGTTATGCTGTAGCACGGTATGGCGGCCTTCCGCCCGGCGTGTCGAAAAAACGATCCTTTGATAACGTCACGCTTCATCCCTTCGTATGTCCAAGAAAAAAATCCTGATCATCGAGGACGAGGTCGATATTCTCGACATGCTTGCGCTGCGAATGACTCGGGAGCGATTCGAAGTTCTCAAAGCATCCAACGGGGAAACCGGTCTCGGCA
The DNA here is from genome assembly GCA_031556015.1 of Thermoguttaceae bacterium. Classification (GTDB taxonomy): domain Bacteria; phylum Planctomycetota; class Planctomycetia; order Pirellulales; family Thermoguttaceae; genus JAVBSX01. Next base: position 12,980 of record JAVBTU010000011.1, on the reverse strand, counting down.
AAGCGCTTGATGAATCCCCCGATCTTGTGCTGCTTGATTTGATGCTTCCGCTTTTGCCGGGTTTGGAAGTGTTGCGAAAAATCCGCGAGAACCACGGCACCGCCCGGCTTCCGGTCATTATCATCAGCGCACGCGGCGAAGAAAGCGATGTGATCGTCGGCCTTGAACTCGGCGCGGACGATTATGTCGCCAAACCGTTCAACATGTCCGTCCTCGTCGCCCGGATCAACGCGTTGCTTCGCCGCGCCGACTCCACGGCGGTGAATACTTCGAATCACGTGCGAATCGGGCCGGTCGCAATCGACGTGGACCGCTTTCTCGTAAGCGTCGACGAACTGCCCGTGTCATTGACCCGGACGGAATTCCGTATTCTGTACGCTCTCGCGACCTCCAAAGGCCGCGTGCTGACCCGTAACCAATTGATCGATCGCGCGATCGGGACCGACGCCGTCGTGACCGACCGGACCATCGACGTTCATTTGACGTCACTGCGCAATAAACTCGGGTCGGCCAGGGATTTGATCGAAACCGTTCGCGGGATCGGGTACCGATTAAAGACGCAATCAGAGCCGCGGACGCAATAGGCGGCGTTCCGATCGTTCTCTTCTTTCGTTCAGCTTACGGTCAAATGCCGGATGATCTCACCGCTGAGCATGAAGACGGCGTCTTCGGCGATGTTCGTGCAGTGGTCGCCGATTCGTTCCAACGCCCGCCCCAGGGACGTCAGTTCGGCGAGAACGTTCATTCTCCCGTAGTACGTATTTTCCTCGGAAAAGACTTCTTCCAGGAATTCGCGGAACGTCACGTCGATCACCTGCTCGTCCGCTTCGATGATCGCTTTCGCCGACTCGATCAGGTTGCCGTTTTCCCGCTGGGGAGAGAAAAGACGAATCGTTTTCCGTAACGCCTCGGAAACCTGTTGCGCCAACTTTTGGAAACGGGAAAACGTGGTGATTGAAACTCCTTCCTCCTTCAAAACGATGCATGATTTCGCCATGTTGACACAGAAATCGGCCATCCGTTCCAGGTCGTTGTTCACTTTGATGACGAAACAAATGCGACGCAAATCGATCGCCGCCGGTTGGAACAACGCGAGCAGCCGGACGCATTCCCGTTCCGTTTCCACTTCCCGGGCGTCGATGACATCATCGGCGCGAATGACGATTTCGGCGTCTTCGGCGGTGCCGTGTTCGAGCGCATAAAGCACGTCGGCCAGCGATTGTTCGACCAACAGCGCGGTGTGATCGAGTTTCAAAAACAAACGGTCGAGTCGTTGAAGGAATTCCGGCATGGTGTCAATTGGAAAAAGGTAAGTGTTCACGATTTTACGGAGAGTGGGCGCCTCGCCCGCTCGGAGAAAGCTCGGGTATTGGTTTGTAGGGATAGTCTCCGGATTTGTTGCTTCCGATGTTTTCCCGTGTTTCCGTGTGCGGGCGAGGCGCCCACACTCCATTTCCCGAGAACGAAGCCGTGAAAAGCAAGGCGGTCAAGGATATGGAGTAACATAAATCTAAAGGAACGGTGTTTCAATCAGCCGAAGCGGCCGGTGATGTAGTCTTCCGTTTGCTTGACGGTCGGGTTGGTGAAAATCAAGTTCGTGGCGTCGTATTCGATCAATTTTCCGAGACAGAAAAACGCGGTACGGTCGCTGACCCGGGCGGCTTGTTGCATGTTGTGCGTGACGATGCAGATCGTGTAGGTGTCACGAAGCGAGCGAATCAATTCCTCGATTTTCCCGGTCGCGATCGGGTCCAGGGCACTGCACGGCTCGTCCATCAGGAGTACTTTCGGCTTGGTCGCCAAGGCCCGCGCGATGCAAAGCCGTTGTTGCTGTCCGCCCGAAAGGGAAAGGGCCGACTTGTGAAGGTTGTCTTTGACTTCGTTCCAAATCGCCGCCGATTGAAGCGAGGATTTCACGATGTCGTCCAGTTCGTTTTTTCGCCGGATCCCCTGTAAGCGCGGGCCGTAAGCGACATTTTCGTAAATGCTTTTCGGAAATGGATTGGGCCGCTGAAACACCATGCCGACCACCCGTCGCAATTGAACGAGATTGATTCGGCGATCGTGAATCTCGTCGTTTTCGACGAATATCTCTCCTTCGGTCCGAACGCCTGGTATCAAGTCGTTCATCCGGTTGATGCTGCGCAAGAAAGTGCTTTTCCCGCAACCGCTCGGCCCGATGATCGCGGTCACCTGGTTGCGGGCGATCTCCATATTGATCCCGTCGACACCCTTTTTGGCGCCGTAATACAACGTGAAATCCCGCGAACGAATGATGGTGTCTTCCATTGTCTTCTTATCCCCCTCCTCGCAACCGTTTTGCGATGCGGCCACGAAACACGATCGCCGTTAAATTCAAACACAAGACCAATAGTATCAACGTCGCGACCAGTCCGTACTGATTATAGGGCACCATTTCGGCGAGCCGGTCCCCGACGGCGACGTCGTAAGCCGAATAGGACAGCACCGACGTCGCTTCGAAAAACGGGTTCCACCAGTTGGAAATCCCGCCCGTTGCTACGGCACACGTAAACAACAACGGCGCGGTTTCCCCGGCAGCCCGGCTCATCGCGAGGATCGAACCGGTCAGGATTCCCGGCATCGAAGCGGGGAGCGTCACGGTCAGGAAGCATCGTGTCCGTGACGCCCCCAACCCGAGCGCGGCTTCGCGGTACGTCTGCGGGACGCTGCGAATCGCCTCTTCGGAGGCACGGATGATCAACGGTAACACCATCAGACCGAGCGTTAGCGAACCGGCGAGTATACACGGCGATCCCGTCAGATACCGAACGATGATCGCCAATCCGAAAAGCCCGAACACAATGCTCGGCACCCCGGCCAACGTGTTGATACTCAAGCGAATCAGCCGTGACGCCAAGCCGCCCTTCGCGGCTTCGACCAGGTACGTCGCCGTGGCGACCCCGATCGGAAGAGAAAACGCGATCGAGCAAACCGTGACCAAAAGCGTGCCGACGATTTCCGGACCGATTCCCCCCATAAAATGCCCGGCGCTCGGTGCATCGAGGAAATAACGCCAATAAAACGTCCATCGCGGCATCATCATTTTGTCGAGATCCGCGTCGATTCGGTCGAGCATTTCCGTAATTCCCTCGAGCGACGGATGGTTGAAGAACTCGCGACGATCGACCGTTTCCCGGGTACTGGGAAGCACTTCGCCGTCCGCCCCGAACCGGGGTTTCCAGACGACGGCGCGTTGCAACTTGGCGTTGTATTTGAGAGACATCGACCAATGCGTAGTGCCATAACGGATTTCCGGCGGCAGGTGAGCCGTATCGGCGTCACGCACTTCCGGACCGAGAAGCCCCCCATTTCCGTCGGTTCCCAGAATCCGGTTGCGCAACTCCCGAAACGCTTCGCTGTAGGTTTTCGTCGGATCGGCAGTCGTGAAGGTGTCACGCAGTTCCAGTTGTTCCGGGGTGTATTTGATTCTCTTCTCTCCCTTTTTCCGTTTCACCGGCATCGGGTCGAGCCAGTCGAATTTTCGCAACGTGTCGTAAACCGGCTTTCTGGCATCCCAACACGCTTGTTGATCGCCGGTTTCGCCCAGGGAAATCCTGTGTTCGACGGTTCCCCGAAACAAAAACGCTTCCACGCCTTGCGACAGGAGCGGCCCGAGGACGACCAGGAGAATCATCACCAATACTGCGACCGAGACACCACCGAGAACGGAGAAGCAGCGATTGAGCAGCAGGCGTTTACGGAGATTACCGCACAGTAGAAATGTTGATAATCCGGCTTTTCCCGACGTCCCCGACGCTCCGCGGGCATGGAGATATTCGATGATGCCATTGAGGAGCAACGTAAAAACGAGCAGAACGAGCCCCACGGCAAACAACGCGCTGCGGTGCAGGGAATCGGCGGAGGTTTCGCCCATATCTCCGGCGATCGTCGCGGTCATCGTTCGGACGGCTTCGAAAAACGTACCGTAAACGGCGTTCACATCGTACCAGGGATGCGGAAAGTTCGACGCGTTCCCGGCGGCCATCCAGACGACCATCGTCTCCCCGACCGCCCGCATGGTGCCAAGTAGAATCGCGGCGAGGATACCGCTTTTCGCGGCGGGGAGGATGACCAACACGATCGTTTCAAACCGTGTCGCCCCGAGTGCGGCGGACGCTTCCCGCAGCTCGCGCCCCAACGAGTTGAGCGCATCCTCCGCGACGCTGATGATCGTCGGCGTCGCCATGATCGCGAGGATGATCGAAGCATTCAACGCGTTCGTGCCCGACGGGAGGCCGAACGTCGACTGCAACCACGGCGCGAGGACTTTGATCGCGAAGAATCCGAAGGCGACCGAAGGAACGGCGGCCAAAAGCTCCATGATCGGTTTGATCCACTGCCGTACGCGAAACGGCACCATGTCACTTAACACCACGGCGACGAGAATACTGATAGGGATCGCGAAAAACATCGCGCCGACGGTCACCAAAAACGATCCGTAAATCATCGCGAGCATCCCGAATTCCGGTTCGGTTCGTTCGGGATGCCATTGCGCGGAGGAGAATATTTCCGCGAAATTCACCGTCTGAAAAAACGGAACGCTTTTCCAGGCGATGAAGAAAAAGATCGCCAGGACCGACAGGATCGTCACATTCGCGACACCACCAAGCACAACGGAGCCGGCCTTGGCGCGAAGGCGTTGCGTTCTGTATTCCCGTTGCGATAATAGTGACATTTTCGGTCGGTCTCCGTGAATGAAGGAATGATCCCGAATCAATATTCCGTCAACGGGACGAATCCTTTGGACTCGATGATTTCCTGTCCTTTTTCGCTCAGGTAGAAATTACAGAAATCCAACAACGGGGAACCGGGTTCGGGATAACCGTCGGTGATCAGGAAGAGCGGCCGGGAAATTTTGTAGCGCCCGCTCGCGATGTTGTCCCGGGTCGGAGCGACTTTTTCGTACTGGACCGCCGCGACGCCGTCCTTGACGAATCCGAGTCCGACGTACCCGATCGCGCCGGGCGTGGTGCCGACCCGGGTGAAAATCTGCGGGTTGGAGTTGGCGTACTCGACTTTCGAGCCCAGTTTTTCGGAATCGACGGCGAGCTGGTGGAAAACTTCGTACGTTCCGCTGGAGGTGTCACGGCTGATCGCCACGATCGGCAGGTCCGGCCCGCCGACCTCCTTCCAGTTCGTGACGCCGCCGGTGTAGATGCGTTTGACCTGATCCTTATTCAGTTGCCGCACCGGGTTGGACGGGTGAACGATCAGGCACACACCGTCCATGCAGATTGTGAACGGGAGCGGCATTTTCCCATTTTCGACCGCTCTTTTGAATTCCTCCGGCTTCAGGGACCGGCTCATCGCCGCGATTTCGCAGCGTCCGTCGACTAACGCCGCGGCACCGTCGCCGGAACCGGTTTTTTTGACTGAAAATTTCACGTCCGGATGCGTTTGAGCGAACGCGCCGACGAACGCGTCGACGATCGGTCCGACGGTCGTCGAACCGTCGACCCGAATTTCCGTTTGAGCCGAAAGGACCGACCCGAAAGCAACGCACAGAACCAACGCCAAAGCGAAAGATCTCATCTGATTTCTCCTGTGAATTGTGAACATTGAAAGCCGCAATTACAGGAAATCTTAGATCACCGCCGTCAAGGAATGGTGAGGATCGTGTTAAGATTCGGTTAATTTTACTCCACTCTCCACCGGAGGTACGCGTCGAAAAACCCCTGGATTTCGCCGTCGAGAACCTGGTGAAAGCTACCCATCGCATAACCGGTTCGGGCGTCTTTGACGCGTTGGTCGGGATGGAGGAAATAGTTGCGAATTTGCGAACCGAAACCGACTTTGGCCATGTTTTTGTACTTTTCGACCATCGCCGCTTCCCGCTTTTCCTCCTCAATCCGCATCAGTTTCGCGCGGAGCATCTTCAAGGCCAGAGCCCGATTTTTGTGCTGGCTCCGCTCGTTTTGACACTGCACGACCGTGTTCGTCGGAAGGTGCGTCAACCGAATCGCGCTGGATGTCTTATTGACGTGCTGCCCGCCGGCACCGCTGGCCCGGTATGTGTCCTCCCGGATGTCCTCGTCGCGCAGTTCGATTTCGATCGACTCGTCCGTTTCGGGAGCGACGTCGACCGCGGCGAAACTCGTTTGACGCTTCCCTTCCGAATTGAACGGGCTGATCCGGACCAAACGATGGATCCCGGTTTCCCCCTTGAGGTACCCGTAAGCGAACGGACCGCGAACGATAATGCTCGCGCTGTTGATCCCGGCTTCTTCGTTGTCCTGCCGGTCGAGCAGTTCGAAGGAATAATCGTGCGATTTCGCCCAGAGCGTGTACATGCGCAGCAGCATCTCGGCCCAGTCGTTCGCGTCAGTACCTCCGTCCCGGGCGTTGATCGAAAGGATCGCGTCGCATGAATCGAACGGCCCGCTCAACAACGCCTGCGTTTCAAGCTGCTCCATCCGGCTTTCGGTTTCCTTCAGCTTGCCGGGAATTTCGGCGCACATTTCCGCGTCTTCGGCGCCGAGTTCCAACAGGAGCCCGAGCTCTTCCGATTCCGCCTGGAGTTCGTCGATCGGCTTGAGGACCGACTTGAGCGACTTAAGTTTTCCGACAGTTTTCTGGGCCGACTCCTGATCGTTCCAAAAATCGACGGCGAGCATCTCCTTTTCGATTTGGCCAACCGCATCGTTTTTCGCGGCGTAGTCAAAGAGAGTCCCTAAGCTGGGTCAGACGTTCACTAATCTGCTTGGCACGGTCGATCCATTCGTTTTCAACAGGCATAAAAGCTAGAAAGGTAGAAAGAAAAAAAGAGCCGGGGATGAAGCGCAGCGCAATCCCCGGGTAAAACCGCTATTCTTCGCGCACGCTAAATTCAAGTTTCCAGTGTTTGTCCGAAACGGTCGAGTCGCACCACAGTTCCATGACGCCGAGTTCCGTGATATTCGTGCGGAATCGGACCGGAATGTAATCGTCGGTTTCGTTGCCTTCCGCGTCGGTTGCGGGCAGGACGGTTTCCATCGAGTCGGTCTCCTGCAAATCGGCGTCGGCGGAAGTGATGTGCGACGAATCGAGGGTTGTCCCCGGTTGATCGTCCTTGCGAAGCGTGGAACTGAAAAAACGGAAGTGGGCCGTTTCGCCGACGATCAGACCGATCTCGCTTGAAGGAACATCGGTCGAAGTCCCTTCTTCCATTCCGGCGGGAGCGACGCAAAGCGCTTTGAGCGGCCTGGGGGCTCCCGGAATCGCGAGGCCGGCGGTTTCGATTCCGATGTAATACGACCGGGCCGTTCCGCCGCGAATCCGAACGCCGCCGCGCTCTTTCGTCCAGCCGTAATACGCCGCACCCCGGGCAACGGAGTGGTCCAATCCGGCCCGCGACTGCAAATGTCGGGGAATCTCGGACGGAAACCAGTGTTCCAGCACCGCGAACAGCCGCTCTTGGAGCGATTTCGCCTTGAACACGCCGCCGTTGAGCAAAACGTGACTCGGCGACGCGTCGTGCGCCGAGAGAAACGAACCGAGATGTTTCGTGATCGCGGTGTCATGCTCGAACGGAAGCCCGATTTCGCGAAAGCCCACCGAGCCGCGACGCTTCGGCTTGTCCGTGATCGCACATTGCGGGAAAAACCCCTCCCGAAGCCGGTGAATCGCCTCTTCCCGCTCGACGTCGACCGAAATCGTTCCGCCGATCAGTTTCGAGCCGCGGCCAAGTACGGAAATCGGATGGGTTTTCGCGTCTTTCTTCGCGGTATCACTCGTTCCAAGCAGGTTTTCTTTGGCGGAACGGCAACTGTGCCAAAGGGACACGGACTGCCAGGGATCGAGATTCGTCCCTTTTTCGGCGAACAGCTCCGCGGCGTAATGGGCCAAAGCGAGGTCCATGTTGTCCCCGCCGATCAGGAGATGGTCGCCGACCGCGATTCGTTTGAGGATCAAATCTCCCTGCTCCTGTTCGACGCCGATGAGCGTCAAGTCGGTCGTTCCGCCGCCGACGTCGCAAACGAGGAGCGAGTTGCCCAACTTGAGCGTTTTGCGCCAGGAATCGCCGACTTCGTCGAGCCAAGCATAGATCGCGGCTTGCGGTTCTTCGAGAAACAGGAGCGCATTCGCCGGTAATCCCGCCGCGAGCGCCGCTTCCCGGGTCAATTCACGGGCGCTGGCGTCAAACGAAGCGGGGACGGTCAGAACGATTTCCTGCTCCGCGATCGGGGCGTCCGGGAATTCGTCTTCCCACGCGGCGATCAGGTGTTCCAGATAATGTTGCGTCGCAACGAGCGGCGAGATTTTCGGGACGTCTTTTTCGGGCGCGTTCCACGGCAGGATCGGTTGGCGACGATCGACTTTCGAGTGACACAACCACGACTTGGCGGCGCTGACGGTCCGGTCGGGAACTTCGGCGGAGCGTTTGCGGGCGATTTCGCCGACGACGGAAAACGGCCCGGACTTCGGTTTGCGCGGAGGGCTGCTCAAATAGTAATCGGTTCCCTTGAGTTCCGTTTCGGTTGGAAGATAAAGGAACGACGGGAGCGAATCGCGGTTTTCCGACGTCGCCGGCGCAACCAATTGCGGGATCGGGAGAAGCCGGACCTCCGGTTTTTCGGCGTCGAGTTCCGCATAAGCGAGTACGCAGTTGGTCGTCCCGAGATCGATTCCGACGACATATTTTTTCATGGGCAAACGGAGAAAAATCGCATACAAACCAAGTGGACCAAGGGGGTCACAATTTTAATCTTCGGGTAATTATACACGAACTTCGCCCTCCGAAAACCGGGAGAAAGCCGCCGGGAGACTCCGTCTTTTCGTCGGCAAAACATCTTATCTTGCTTCCGCCGTCGGCGATTTCAGGCGTTGAATTTCTTCGAGCAGCGTTTTTGCTTCTTCGGGACGCTGCAATTTTTGGAGCGACTGAGCGGCGTCGCGCAGGGCCTGCTCCACGAGCGGTCGCTGTTCCGGATAGAGAATCGGAATCCGCATCCAACAGAGTACCGCCTGTTCGTCGTTTTGCAGTTTCGCGTACCCTTGCCCGATGATGTACCACGGTCCGGCACGGAGCGGGTCGGCGAGGTTTTCGAGCGTCGACTCCCACTCGGTCAATTCGTTCTCCGATTTCAAAACGGCGATTTTCGTCCGACGAAGCTGCATCTGCGCAAGAATCGCGATCTGTTTGCGAACTTGATTTTCGATCTCTTTTTCCGGAGCGTCGGGCCCGACGAAAGTCAACTGCTCCAACTGTTCCAGGGCCCGGCTTCGGTTCGCCTGTTGCGCGCTGGACAGGAGAATCGACGCCGCCAAAAGCGAGGCCGCCGGATTCTCGATCCCGCTCGGGTTCGTTTTCGGGTGGATCCATTGCAGAGCGAGTTTTTCGTTCGCCGTGTTGCCGACCGGCGTGAACGAACGGGACGCGAACCAAACCAACGGAATGCAATCGAACTGTTTCGAAAACGGAGCGATGCGACAGAGGGTGAAAAATTCCTGGCACGATTCCGTCGAACGGCCCAACGCGTGAAGCGACCGCACGCACTGCGCGGTGAGCCGCTGCTTTTCGTCCGGACGGTCTTCCGCATCCCGCTGTTTTCGGTACGATTCCAGCGCCGTTTCGAATTTCCCGGCGGCGAACGCGTCGTCCCCGGGAGACGTTTGTCCCCAAGCGAAGGCCAAGGGGAGTACGCCAATGAGGAAGGTTAATAAATGTTTCATTGTGCAGAGGTTTGAGCGGAGTACCGGCGAAAAGAGTTTTGTTCGATTGCGGACGGCGTCAGCGGGGTGTCAATCTCGGGTATTTCGCGTTGGCGTCGAACGCGTTTTCGAGATGTTCGATCTTCGGCGAACCCCCTTCGGGCCAAACGATCGAAATAATGTCGAAACGGAAAATAAGTTCGTCGCTTTCGAGTTTTTCGCGCCGAATATAGATTTCCGCCATGGAAACGATCCGCCGCATTTTCGCCGGTTTGACCGCTTCGTAAGGTTCACCCGCTCCGCCGGTGCGCCGGGTTTTCACTTCGAGAAAAACGATACAAGTTCCTTGCCTTGCGACGATGTCCAGCTCGCCGATGCGGAACCGGAGATTTCGTCCCAAAATACGATACCCTTTCGATTCCAGGAACCGCGCCGCTTCGTCTTCCCCTTGCCGACCGAGGAGGTCTTTGTCGAGGACTTCTTTTTCTTCCGGTTTGCGTTTCGAGTTCGATCGCCGTGTTTCCCGCACACCCGGCGCGTTCCACTCGGCAAGCAGGTCCCGCCAAGCCTGCGAAAGCCGCGTCCAATAACCAGACATTTTCTTCATCACTCAAATGGTATAGGTAGGGAAATACGAACAAAATACGCATTTCTATCCTCAATCCTCCATCCTCTATCCTCTGCCCTGATTCACAAATTTTTACTCAAGACCTCCACGAGCCGATCCAGGTGCTCCGGCGTATGCGAAGCGAACAGGACGATGCGGAGCAATCCGTCCGGTCCGACGCCGGGAGAGCGGGGAATGTACGAAATCAGGAATCCCCGTTGCGTGAGCGTCCGTTGGATCCGACGCATATTGTGCGCCGAGCCGAGCTCGATCGCGACGATCGGAATCGGCGTTTCGTCGGCCGTGATACCGATTCGTTTCAGTTTCGTTTTGAATGTTTTGACGTTTTTCCGCAGCGTCGTTCGAACGTCGGGCCTTTCGAAAACCAACTCCAGCCCTTTGCACGTCGCCGCGGCGATCGGGGCCGGAGGAGGGGCGGCGACGTGGAGCATCGCGGACGATTCGAGGATCCGCTGGACGAACGATTCGCTGCCTGGCACGATTCCGCCGAATCCGCCGACCGCTTTGCCGAGCGATGCCGCGAACGAGTATCGAACCGGCGTGTCGGGCCGGATCGCACGACGGGACGTGAAAAACGTCGGCTCGGATGAAAAATCGTCCTTCGATTCGAAGAAATCCTGAACGGTCCGATTGGCGCGGGCCGGGGCGTATTCGAAATGTTCCAATGTGCCCCGCCCGTTTTCGCCGAGAATTCCGAATCCGTGCGCATCATCGAGCAGCACGGCGGCCCCGTCGTATTCGGCGAGTAGGGCGTCGTATTCGGCGAGCGGAGCGATCCGACCGGTCGCGGAAAAAACGCCGTCGGTCAAAATCAGCGGCCGTTGACGCGGGCGCAGGGTTCGGTCCATCTGCGTTTTCAGGTCGTCGGCGTTACGGTGCGCAAACACGACCGAGCCGCGTTTCATTTTCGCAAGTTCGATCAGCGAACCATGGGCCGCTTCGTCGACGAAAATGCGGTCGTAAGTTCCTTGAAGCGTTTCGAGCAGGATTCGGTTCGCCAAAGCGCCGCTGCTGCAGTAGAACGCACGGTCCATTTCGAGGACTTGGGCGGCTTTGCGTTCGACTTCGAAAAGCGGCGGGGCGGTGAACGTCGTCCGGCCCGTTCCCGGCGAGATTCCGTACCGGAGCGCCGCTTCGCACACTGCGGCAAGGACCGCCGGATGGGACTGGAGCGCGTAATACCCGCTCCCGACGTGGTACTGGTAGACCTTACCGCCGACCTGAACCGTCGCATCCGACGGCCCATCCAAACTGAGCGATTCTTCAACGGAAATGGTTAGCATGGAGGAGATAATTACAAATTACAAATTACAAATTACGAATTACGAATTACGAATTACGAATTACGAATTCCCGTTAGCGGCGTGGGCTTGCCCCGCGTTTGTCTTCGAATCAGAGCCGCGCACGAAGTAAGCGGTATTGTGGTTTACCAACGTAAAAACATTTCGATACAGTCGACTCGAACACCGCTTACTACGTGCGCGGCTCTGATTCGAAATGGGCCCGTTTCAGCTACTGACTTCTCCCCCAAGCATACTTTTTTCGCAAAATCGTTGCAAGAGATAAATTTTTCCATTGACTTACGAAGAACTTCGTAGTAAACTACGAAGAGGTTCGTTGGTTTGCGAGTGGTCGGAAAATAAATTATCACTCGTAATTCGTAATTCGTAATTCGTAATTAGTAATTAGTAATTCATCATGAAGTTTCCCAAGCCGAGTGAAGCGGAGCTTCGTATTTTGCATGTTCTTTGGGACCAGGGGCCGTCGGCGGTCCGGGACGTGCTTGCGAAGCTGGAGAAAACGACCGGCGTCGGTTATACGACGATTTTGAAGCTGCTGCAGATCATGCTCGAAAAAGGGTTGGTCGAGCGGGACGAAAGTTCGCATCGGCACGTCTATTCGGCGAAGCTCGCCAGGGAAGACGCCGAAGAACGGTTCGTCGATGATCTGCTTGAGTCGGTGTTCAACGGCTCGAAAAAGCGGCTCGTGCTCCAGATTCTCGAAGACGCCACAAGTTCGCAGAAGGAGCTGGAAGAAATTCGCCGAACGATCCTTGAGTTCGAGAAAGGAGCCGTCCGATGAGCGGAATCCTGCAACATCTCGGCTGGGGGCTTTTACATTCGCTTTGGATCGTCACGCTTTTGGCGGCGGTTTACGGTATCACGGGCCTGTTCATCCCGCGGCGATTGCGGTACTGCGTCGGTTACGCGCTGCTCCTTGCGATGCTGATTCTGCCGGCGCTCGCGTGCTTTCAGTTCGACCCGATCCTCAAGCCAACCCCGTTTAGCCCGCACCCCGAAGGGGTCGGTGCAACGCGATCGGAATCGACGGAAACGGTGGGGGAACCGCTTGCGCCGGAACCTTCGGTTCGCGGGCTCAACGGGGGTGGGGATCGGCATGCGAAAATGAAGGCGGAATTTTATGCCCGGGCTTTGGAAATTTTGCGGCCGAAAAAAGCGGAGCCGGAGCCTGAGTCGGCGGTCGTGGAATTTCCCAAGCCGATCGTCGCCAAGCCGGTCCGTTGGGAACTGGGGCTGTGGGGACTGGCGTCGCTCTGGTCGGTCGGCGTCGCGGTGTGCAGCGTGCGGCTGTTGCTCGAATGGTGTGCGCTAAGGCAACTGCGACGCAACGCTTTGATCCTCGAAGACGGTCTCTGGTTCGAACGACTGCAAAAACTTTCCCCGAAAAAAGTGTTGATCGC
>JAVBTU010000501.1:0-3279 GCA_031556015.1 Thermoguttaceae bacterium | reverse complement strand
GTCGAGAGTGGGGAGCAAGTCGCGGAAAAAACTCTCCACTACCTACTCTCCATTCTCCACTTTAATGTTGATGAACGGCCATTCCGATGAACAGCGCGGAAAGGAACATGAAAATGTACGCTTGTAAAAAGGCGACGAACAATTCGAGCAAGCTCAAACAGACGCCCATCGCAACGCTCCCGGTCGTCACGGGCAACCACCAGATCGTTCCGGCGGTCATCGGAATGAACGCCAGAAAAACCGCGAGGACCATGTGTCCGGCGAACATGTTCGCCAAAAGACGAATGGAAAGCACGACGTGCTTGATCAAGAGCCCGGCGACCTCGATCACGAAAAGCATCGGCTTGAGGACGATCGCGAGGATCGGCGGCAAATCCATGTGTGGAACAAGTCCGAGCCAGTATTTTCCGGCTCCGTAACGCTGCATTCCGGAGATGTTGACGACCAGAAACGTCGATAAGGCCAAAACGCCGGTCACGGAAAGCGAACCGGTCGGCGAACCGCTCCACGGCACCATTCCGGCCAGATTACAGCCGAGAATGAAGAAAAAGAGCGTCCAGAGAAATGGCGTATAGCGGTCCGCGTCGTGTTTCCCGATACTCGGGCGAATCACGTTGTCTCGCAGGTAAAGGAGGAAAACCTCCATCATATTCCAAAAGCGGCCTTTGAGCGGCTTGCCGCCTTTCATTTTCATGGCCATCGGGATAAAGATCGCGCAAAGAACCACGCCGACCGCGACTTCGATCACCATGTATTTGGTGATTTGAAACCCGAGAATATTCGGAAAATCGGGCGTATGGCTCCCTAAAAAGGCCGGAATATGGAAATTGATCGCGTCGTTGACGTGTCCGGCAATTTCGTTGAGGTTCAGTTCGGCCATTATCGTGGAATTACGAATTACGAATTACGAATTACGAATGCTTGTTCGTGGAGACGGAATTCTTATTTTGATCAGGCTTCGGCAACGTCATCAGGACGTCGATCGGGAGCATAGTCAAATATACTACGGGAAAAAGGACCAGAACGAGAAAACCGAAATCTTTTTCCGCGGCTAAGGCGACGACCAGAGCGGCGCAAAAGGGTATCCCCATTCGGAAAATCCCGCCTATGATAAACCAAGGTTGTTCCTTTTTCAAGGCATATCGAAAAATTTTTATCGAAAGAACCGCAAAGACAACTCCCGCCCAGCAAACGACGACGACCAGCCCGGTTGCCCAAATCCCCGACACGCTCCTGAAGGCAAAAGCAATCGGCGCGATCACGGCAAACTGGAGCGCGGCGAAAACGGTGAGGAAAGCAATCTGCCGTCCGGGAGAAAGGGATGGGAAAATCATGCGAGAAAGAAAAAATACTTACCGAATCACCCGGCGAAGCGTCATAACCATCGCAAGACACAAGATGCACGTGAGCATGTCCGCGGATTCGGAAACCATCACGAACAGGTTGAGATTCAAGTAGTCCAGGATGGTACTCTCTTCGTTCGAAGAAACGCGGAGCGACCACTTGAAAAGAAGACGACCGAGAAACGAACTGACGAGGTGCGAGATCCACCAAAGGAGAATCAAGGAGGAGGATTTCGTATCGCCCCAATATTCCGGGTCGGCACACGCACGATACGCCTGCTGAATCCCTCGGTACGGCATGAACAAGTTGGCAATGGGAATGAAAAAATAGCCGACGGTCCAACCGGGAGACACACTTAAAGGGATTTCAGACCGCGCGTGCGCCGCTCTGCAAAACCGGTATATCCAGACAAGAAACAGGATCCCGCTCGCCAAACCGACCAACAAATCGAAAACTCCGATCGCGCCCGTGATCCTGTCGGAATCGTCGGCAGCCTGTTGGCCTTCTTCTTCGGTTGTGTATGCTGCGTTTTCCAGTTTTTGCAGCACCGAACGCTCCTGTCCGGAAGCGACTATTGCGACGACGCTCAAAAGAATTTGCATGCCGAGCAGCACGCAGACTACCGTCCCGAGATAAGAACTCGGGGGCGGGGCGGCAAGCGACGTTTTGGGGGACAGCTCGAATGTGTCGAAGTTTGACATGGGAAACTATTACCGTTTTTCGGTTCCGACCGCGTAGAGCAATTCGAATTTCTCCTTCATCGAAGCCCCGAGGTCCGTTCGGAAACGTGCGAAATACTCTTTCGGGAGCGGATCTTCGCGGGTAATTTCGGCGACCGCTTTCTTGACGCTTTTCCACAAGGCGACGCGACTGTCGGCGTAGACGTTCATCTTACAGATTCCGTTGCGGACCGCGCTTTGAATCTGGTCGTTCGGCGTTCCGGACCCGCCGTGAAGAACGAGCGGGACTTTCGACACGGCGTCGAGCTTCTTCAGTCGCTCAATGTCGAGGTTCGGCAGTTGCGAATACATGCCGTGCGCCGTTCCGATCGAAACGGCCAACGCATCGACGCCGGTCTGTTCGACGAACTTGATGACTTCTTCCGGCTCGGTGAGGATATTGCCGACGTTTCCCGTGCTTTGCAGATTAAACCCGCCGACCAAACCGAGTTCCGCTTCGACCGACGCGCCGTACGGCTTCGCCATTTCGACCGCTTTGCGACTCATTTCGACGTTCTGCTCGAACGGAAGGGCACTGCCGTCGTACATGACCGACGTGAAGCCGCAATCGAGCGCTTTTTGGATCGATTCGTGATTCTGCGAGTGATCCAGATGCAAAACGATCGGAATGTCGTACGCGTCGGCGACCGCAAGCGCCAATCGGGGTAGATATATCCACGTTTTTTCGTCCATTTCCTGTTCGTAACACATCACGAACACGGCGGAACGACATTCCTGGGCCGTATCGAGCATGGTCCTGACCATGATGTCCTCGACGCAATTGAAACCGGGAACGGCGTAATGCCCTTGTCGGGCTTTCGCTAAAACATCTTTGGCAGTCGCTAACATTCGTGTTTATTGGGAAAATGGTGTCTGCGGGGGTGGAGAGGAAACGTGGACACATCATAATCCCGCAACAGGATTTTTTCCAGACGCCCTCGTCCACGGAATCTCAACTCGTTTCCGGCATGAAGGTCGGGAGGACGATTCCCTTGGCCGGCGGTGCCGTTCCATACACTTGCGAGACGTTGATCTCGAAGTTCTTCGCTCCCAACGAATACAACACCTGGAGCGTTTCCCTGGCATTTGAAGGTACGATCCAGGCGGGCGTTCGGCCTTTGTGGTGGTTCAACTCGGCGCAAATCAACCCGGTCGCTTGAGCTTCGGTTCTCGCGATTCCCGGACCGAGCATATTGCTGCCCGGATCGTTGATCGA
>JAVBTU010000469.1:0-3382 GCA_031556015.1 Thermoguttaceae bacterium | reverse complement strand
AGGAACATGGCGGCATGGACGGCATTTTGACGACGCTTTGGCGGTTCCGTTTTCCGCTCTTTTTGGCGATCTGTATGGCGGCGTTCAACCAGCTTTCCGGGATTAACGCCGTACTGTATTACGCCCCGAAGGTGTTCACGCTCGCCGGTGCGAGTAAGACGCTTTCGATGTTCTTTCCCGTCATAATCGGGGTCGTCAATATTATCGTAACGATGGCCGCGATGTTCGTGATCGACCTGTTTGGACGTCGTAAACTGATGATCGTCGGCTCGCTCGGTTATGTCGCCAGTCTTGGCATCGTCGCCGCGGCGTTCATTATTTACGGGCCGGAGTTCAATCTGTCGATCAAATCGATCGCCGTCGGTGACGCCAAGACCGCCGTGGAGAAAGCGGAAAAAAATCTCGCCGATGCGACGGACGAAAGAAAAGCGTTTCGCCAAACCGAACTCGACGGTGCCCGGGCGTCCCTGCAAAACGCCGAAAAGGAAAAGACCGAAGCCGTGACGCTCTTTCAGGACAAACGCGGCAATCTTCCGCAAGACGACCAAAGTTTCGTCCCGATGGCCGGGCTGGTGACCGTTTTGTTCGGCCTGATGTTTTTCGTCGCGTCCCACTCGTTCGGGCAGGGGGCATGCATCTGGGTGTTCATCAGCGAAATCTTCCCGAACAAAGTCCGGGCTTTGGGGCAAGGGCTCGCGTCGTTGGTGCTGTGGATCTTCTGCGCGCTTGTGTCACAGTTTTTCCCGCCGATGCTCGAAGCGCTCGGCCCGGCCAACGTGTTCCTGTTCTTCGCCGGAATGATGGCGGTGCAACTCGTCTGGGTGCTGACGCTCATGCCGGAAACGAAGCAGGTGCCGCTGGAGGAAATGCAAAAGATTCTCGGGATCAAAGATTGAATTTCGTCCCATGCACCGGGTCGCCCTTGACCGCGTCAAGGAAGGCCCGGTAATAGCTTTCGAACGTCCCGATGTCGTAACGGGATTCCTGCGGCGTCAAGCGGACGCCGAGAACCTTTTTGCCGCTGTGGATCAGGTGCCGGATCGCGTCTGTCAACTGGATTTCGCCGCGATGGTCCGGCTCGGTTTTGCGCAACGATTCGAGGATGTCCGGGGCGAAAACGTACCGTGCGGCCACGGCCAAACGGCTCGGGGCCTGCTCTTTGTCCGGCTTTTCGACCAGATCGTCGAGTTCGAAATATTCGCCGACGCTTTTACCCGTCGCGGCGATGCCGTAGTGAACGACGTCCTCCTCGGGCACTTTGTCGAACGCGATGACCGCTTTCACGGAATCGGCGTGCTGCTCGAAAATCCGGACCATCCGCCGCAGAACTTCCGCCTTGTGATGTAGGCCGATGATGGTGTCACCCAGCGCGACGACGAACCTCTTTCCCTGGACGAACGACTCGGCGCTAAGGATCGCGTGACCGAGGCCGAGCAGGCGACGTTGCCGGACGTAGAAATATTGGGCATCGCGACGTTCGAACGCCAGTTCGGCAAGGGATTCTTCCTTACCGGCCAACCGCAGGTAATGGATCAAATCCTCGTTGGTGTCAAAATGGTTTTCGATCGCCGTCTTCCCGGACCCGGTGACGAAAAGGAGCCGGTTGACGCCGCAGTGGATCAGCTCCTCGACGACGTACTGCACGACCGGCTTTCGCCCGACAGGCAGCATTTCCTTCGGTTGGCATTTGGTCAGCGGCAGCAGGGAAGTCCCCCGCCCCGCGACAGGTATCACAGCTAGATCGATCATGTTCGTTTTCGTTAGCGGCGGAGCTTGCCCCGCGTTTGTCGTGTGAAAACACTCATCAACAATCATGTCATTCTGAGCGAAGTGTACTCACGCAGCGAAGAATCTGGTTTATCCGGCCAATACGCCACGTAAAGCGGGCACGGAATGAAACCAGATGCTTCGGAATACCTCAGCATGACATCATGGCAATTTTTTGCAACTTTATCACTTGTTTTCAACGAAAACCTCATTCCAACATCAAATTCACCAGCGAGTATGGCATCACGTCAACGCTGAATTGCCCGTTTTGAACCGGAATCGGCGCGGCAATCGGTCTCCCTCGCAGATCGCAAGGCGTCGCTTGTTTCGCGTTGAGCCCGTCCGGAAGTGACACTGTCACAGTCGGATCGTCGGCTCCTTTGCCGGCCATTTCCCAGAACCGGAGCATCAACTTATCCGTGTCCGGATCGAGCCCGAACGACGACACGTAGATCCCTTTGCGACTGATCGCGACACCACGGCCCCCGGCTTTAAGCGTGTCGTCCTCGACCGGAATCGCAAAGCGGAGCGCGAGAGCTTCGAGCGACGGCGTGATGAGCGACGATTCGTTGTCGTATTGATCAAAGGTCCACAAAACGAACGACGCCGAAATATCCCCTTGGTTCCACAAGCGGAAGTTCGTCGTCCATTGGTTGTTGAACAGGTTGAAATAAATATTCGCCTTGTCCGGGACGTAATCTTTCGAGTATTTCCAGCAGCCGGGTTCGCCGAGCGACACCAGCGGCGAATCAAGCGGGCAGATTCCGACGCCATAGCCATCTTCCCCGAACGTTGCAACGCCGGTCCGGAGCCATTCCATGTACCGATTGCTTCCCGGCACGATGTCTTTCGCCGGATCCATGATCCCACCGAGCCGTCCGAGCCGAAATTGCGGATTGTCGATATTCAGAGGGAAACAAAAATACCCCGCCTCCGGCCACGTGTCGGCCTTTTTCGCTTTGGCGTCAAGTTGAAAAAGGATTTCGGGCCTGTTTTTGCAAAGCGTGATTCTCATCGAAATCTGTTCAAACGGCAGATCGGGATTGTTTTTAAACTGAATCAGTACTGTCGGACCCGTCGCCGAAGGAGAAAGATCGAGAGATTCAATTTTCGTCACCGTGAACCGTTGCTCCGGAACATCTCTGGGGATTCCCTGTTTACCGATCTCACATCGAACCCAATCCCAATGCGGATTCAATCCGTAATCGTTCAAAAACCGATCGCACATCTCGGCGCTGGCTCGCTGATACAATAATCCCACAGGGGTCTCGTTATTTTTTGTGATCAATTCGCGGTCGTGCTTTAAATCTCGGAGTGATTCGATTTGTCCGGTTTCGCTATTGACCGTGATTTCAAACCACTCTGATTTCGTTGTGAATGATCCTCGATGGGGTTTGGGCAAAACGGGGAATGGAAGATCAAGAGAAATATCTCTCTTACCGACCCCGCCCGGTGAAACCACTTCCCCGGATCGGTATGTGAGTTCCCAAGGTAATGGATTAAATGTAAGATTCTGAAGCAAATCGTCAAAAGGAGCGATTTTCGACGCGTTACGAATATAATCCGTGTGCTCTTCCCACGATTGCATCATTCGTTTTTGCGTGGGGGACCATCC
>JAVBTU010000455.1:0-3514 GCA_031556015.1 Thermoguttaceae bacterium | reverse complement strand
ACGATCACGCAGGCGATGAACGTTGCTAACGCCACCGGCTGGCCGACGCGGGGATTCTGGATTCGCAACAAGACGCGAAACGATATGCGTTACGTCGATTATCGGTCCGGGAATACGCTTTACGTCAAGGCGATCGTGTGGGGCTCGATCCCCTTCAAGTCCGGCACCGCCGCGATCACCCAAGGCATGACGATTACAGGAACGGGAACCGAGGAGGCAACAGTCGATCAAGTCATTCTGACAAGCGGCTCTTGGGCGGCCGGCACCGCTGCCGGAACTCTGATCGTGAAACGTTTTTCCGGCGATTGGACGCTCGACCGGCAAATCAAGGTCGGCGGCACGCAGGTCGCTCTCGCTGCGGGAAGTTCGGTCAAAGGTCTTCGCGGCAAGACGGCAGTTTACTGGTCCAGCGGTGACACCATCGAACTCGCTTCCGACCTCGACATCGGGATCAACCTGCCCAGCGGCGGATTCTTCAAAGACCCGGCGACGGAGAACGTCGCTCCTGACGGGATCGAATTCAACCTCTGTCAAACGCAGGAGGAGGCGGCGATTGTCGAATCGGTGTTGGGCGGCGGGAGCGTTGGCGTCTGGATTCGGCAGACGATTCTCGACGGCACGCAAGCCCGGCAGGACTGCGAGGGAGATCTGGCGATATCCTGGTACTAGAATCTAATAACACCACATGCCAAAGTCCGCTTTTACTCTCCGTCGCGACGTCTGCTCGACCGTTCGTGACGTTTTACCGGCTCGATTCGCTTCGGAACAGATCCTTTTCAAAACGGCGAAAGTCTCGAATCTTTTTGACCTTCGCTCCTTCTGGCGTCTGTCTCTTTACAACCGCTTTTCGACGGTTCGCTTCTATGGGAATGCGGGTTTCGCCGTTCCGAACCGATTTGTCGTTCGTTCCGTGGCTTTCAGCGGCGTTCCGTCACGGTTTTCTATTTTAGGGCGTCACGAAAACGTCGCAAACTTCGCTCTCCACTACGACGCCAGTCAGTACGCTTTTTGTTTCCACAAGGACTGGTTCGGTGCGATTCGGTATCACCCGGACCCGAATACGGGTTTTGCGTTCCGCTTCGATTCCTCGTGGCAGTATCAATGGAAGCAAAACAACCGCTTCCATGTCATTTCCGACAACGTTTTCGCGGTCCGGTTCGGGAAAATCGCCAACCGATTCGACATCTGGAAAGCGGGGGAGAATTTATTCCCCATACGGTTTGGAGCCGGGATTGTCGAATACGAAGCGATGCTGCCGAACCGCTTTGACATCATCACCCCCATTTTAGCCGGTACTCCGCTCCACCGTCAAGCATTGGTTTCACCGGGATGGCGCATTTTGGCGAAAAACATCGTTACCGAGGAAGTCTACAATCTTGGTTTCCTCACTTCGGAGCATAATTCGCTCGAAAACGTCTATTTGCCCGACGGAGATTATGAAATTTCCGTGTTAACGTCTTCTCTTTTCTGGAAAGACGCGACGGATTTCGATGTGAAACTGATTTCCATTCGACCCGGCGAGGAGATTTCGCCGCTGCCCACGATTTACAACCTGCGTTCGTCAATCTCGCAAGGTGAAACGACAATCTACTGGTCGGCGAACCGGAGTGAAGTTTCTGATTGTGTTTTCGGCGTTTGGTATTCTTCTCATTCACCTGTCCCAATCGATGGGCAACCGAGTGAAACCGTTTGGTATTCGCCTGAGATGACGGAATATCAAACGTCTTTCCGACAAAACGCCCCGTGTTACGTCGCCGTTGCCGCCATGAGAACCGGCGAGGACTTGCCGTCCAGGCGTGAATACACTGAAATCGGTCCGGTCAAGGAACTGTTTCTCGATTGGAAATCGACTCCGCCGCGTTGCCCGGACGATATTGTGGTTCTTGATTCTCCGTTGCCCATTTACGATCCGGAGGTTTTCACGTTACATCAAGACGAGCCGAGCATGACGCTCTGGTCGTAACGACAACCGCCCCGCGAACCGTGATTCGCGAGGTGTTGTCGGCGGAGGGTGATATTATGGCGGAGCCGATATGGTCGTATTCGTACCGGACTCCGCGCCCTACCCGGGCTTGTATTTAGAATGAAAAACAAAGGCTTGGCGGTGCGCGACGGGGAATCGTTAGCGATTCGGCACCGGTCGTGACACCGACCAAGTTCGACACCATTGATGTCGGCCCTTTGCTGAGGGACGAAAAATGGCGGGGCCGGTACGGTGGTAAGGGCATACCGCACCCCGCCGCCCTTGGTCGGGCTTGCTTCATTATAGGGCCTTGGCGGTGCGTGACGGGGAGTCGCTAGCCGTCTGACCCCGATCACGACACCAACCAAGATTGACACCGGCTTCGATACCATCGATGCCGTCCCTGTCCAGAGGAGCGAAAATCCGGAGTCGGCCTGGTGCAGGTAGGCCGCATTCCGGGGCGGGCGATCCGGTGCTGGTCGGACCGTGCCGCCATGAACGGCCCGATCCGTTCTCTGCCTCACGATCCCACTGGCGTATGGCGTTCGGGGTTGCCGAGACCGATGAGGCGTCAATTCGTTTCGCCCTTGTTTTTCAAGGACGCGTGATAATTTACCGCCACGTTTCGGACCGTCAATAGCGATGTTATTGCACTTTTCCAAGAATTCAAGAAAAAGTTTTCGCATAGCCGACTGCAGTGGTGTCTTTTGATTTCATGATTATTGTCTTTCTTTGAAGTATTTGCTTGCATTGCGGGGAATTCGTTGTAATGTGTGTCATGAAAGGCGAGCGAATGACGCCGCTATAATTAACACCATTTACAACGAGGACATAACAATGAAAGCCAATGACATCAAACCGGGAAATTTTTACGAAGTCACCGCAGGACGCAACAAAACAAGGATCAAAGTCACAAAGTTCAATCCCAAGACCGAATCCTGGGAATGTGAAACGGAATCCGGCAAAACCATTAGCGTGAAGGATTCAAAGCGGTTCCTCAAGGAAATCCAGACCGAAACGAAAAAATCGCTCAAAGAGATCATCGAATCGAAAGGCATCACCGTCATTCCGAAAGGACGCCGGGCGACGACGACCATGCGAATGCTGGACGATCCGACCTTGACCCGCAAGCACCATGTCGATGAGAACGGCATTCTCATACTCGAAGCGGAGGAGGATGAAATGGAACCAAAGAAAGAGCGTCGCAAGGGCGGCAAACCGAAAGGCCGCATGTCAGGACTTGACGCCGCTTATGAGATTCTCAAAAGCGCCGGAGAACCGATGAACGCAAAAGCGATCACCGATGCCGCGATCGCGCAGGGATTATGGCAACCGGAGGGCGCGACGCCAGCCGCGACGATTTCGGCGGCGATCCAACGTGAAATATTGAGAAAACATGACGCCTCCCGGTTCGTGAAATCCGGGAAGGGCTTGTTCTTCGTTCGCTAATCTGAAAGGAAAAATACGATGAGAAACTGGACCGTAGTTGATGAAAGTTCGTTTCGAGCCGGGTTTTGCTGCCTGGCCGTCCGAGAGGATGAGTCCGCAAGG
>JAVBTU010000412.1:0-5390 GCA_031556015.1 Thermoguttaceae bacterium | reverse complement strand
CGTGCAGATTATTATGGTCCAAGCGAGCGGAACCGATCGGGAAACGCAATCGCTGATCGGTAAGGTATTACGAACCGAAGCGCTGACGCTCATGCAGTGGTTGAAGATCACGATCCTGACCGCGACGATCATTCCGGTCGCTTGGCTGTCGCGTCAAATCGCCTTCCGCTGCGGACTGGAATCGACGAAATCGTAATCGTGGTGAAAAGCTGGAGCACAGGCTTCCAGCCTGTGCCGCGGGCAGATACCCTTCGAATTTGCGTCGTACACGAAGTAAGCGGTATTGTGGCTCGCCCAATGCAAAACAGTGCGGCGCCGATCGACTCGAACACCGCTTACTACGTGCGCGGCTCTGATTCGAAATTCCTTCGAATTTGCGTCGTGGAATCACACCCGTAGCGGTCGAAAAAAGCGTCGGCGATTTCGAGCGCGACGGCGTTTTCCAGGACGACCGAAGCGGCGGGAACGGCGCAGGTGTCGCTCCGTTCGAACGCGGCGTCATGCGGTTTTCCGGTCCGAAGATCGACCGATGCGAGCGGTTTGCGAAGCGTCGGAATCGGTTTCATCGCCGCACGGAGAACGATCGGCGCCCCGTTGCTGATTCCGCCTTCGATTCCCCCGGCTTCGTTTTGTGTTCGGTAAAATCCTTTTTCTTCGTTGTGGAAAATCGGATCGTGAATTCGCGAGCCGGGCTTGACGGCGCATTCGAACCCCGCACCGAATTCAACCGCTTTGATCGCCTGGACGCTCATCACCGCCCGGGCGAGTCGGGCGTCGAGCTTTCGATCCCACTGGGCGTGCGAACCGAGCCCGACCGGAACACCGTAGGCGTGAACCTCGACGACCCCGCCGAGCGTATCCCCTTCTTCGCGGGTTTGGTCGATCAACCGTTTCGCTTCCCCGTCCTTGTCGGGGCAAAGGGAGCAGACGACGCTTCGATTGCGGAGCGACACCATTTCTTCGAGCGTGAGATTCGAATCGGGAATCCATTCGCACCGTCCGATGCTCCGAACGAACGCGACGATTTCGACGTCGAACATTTTCAGGAGTTGCCGACAAAGCGCCCCGGCGGCGACCCGGGCGGCGGTTTCCCGGGCGCTGGCTCGTTCGAGAATCGGGCGGATCGGCTGTTCGTATTTCAACGCCCCGCTCAAATCGGCGTGTCCGGGTCGGGGAGCGTCGATTTCGGGCATTTCGTCGATTTTGTGGTCCTTATTGCCGACCCAAAGCGAAAGCGGCGCTCCGGTCGTTTGTCCTTTCCAAAGGCCGGTGAGGAACTCGACGCGATCGCTTTCGATTTTTTGCCGACCGCCCCGACCGTATCCCCCTTGGCGTCGTTTCAATTCCAAGTCGACCGCCGCACCGTCGACGACCAACCCGGCGGGAAACCCCTCCAGCAGGGCCAAAATTCCTTTTCCGTGAGTTTCTCCTGCGGAAAGATAACGCATGATATTCCAATAAAGTTGACGAATCCCGACGGCTACCCCCGGTGTTTGTCCGGTGAAACGTCGCCGTTCGAATCAGAGCCGCGCACGAAGTAAGCGGTGTTCGAGTCGACGGCACCGCGGCATTTTACATTGTGCTGCTTTTCGACCGGTCAATCAATAACCTGTTGCAGTTTGAATGGGTTTGTTTGAATGGAGTCACGGCGTCGGCTGCGTCGTTTGGTACGTTTCCGGGTTCTTCGCCGATTCCGTTTGCAGCTCTTGCGGCAGGAATTGGAGATAAACGTTCGGGTCCGGAACTTTGAAGCAGCCGATCGTGAACCGGTAGTTCCACGGATATCCCCCTCCGGCGGGATTCTGCGTCGGCGTCGACGGGAAAACGGTGTACATTCGTTTCGCTTCCAGTTGATACTTGAGCGTTTGGATCACGACCGGGTCCCGGACCATCGCGCTGATATCGATTCGGCCGGAGTAATACCCTCCGTTCGCAATTCCCGTGATCGGGCCGGAGCGGTAGTCCATCTGGTGGACGACCATGTCCTGCTGTTCCGGGAAATAGGGCGCGATGTCGCGGATCGTGTCGAGCCAAATCGCATCGGACGTGTCGAACGTACTTGCGTTGAGCAACATCCGATAGGGGGCCGACCACTGGGTATGGGTCGCGTACAATTCTTCGTACTTTTTCTTGGCGTCGTCTCGATGTCGCGTCATTTTCGCCAAAGCGGACCGGTTCCACAGATAAAGCCCGCCGACAAGCAATCCGAGAAGAAGTATCGAAAGGAGAAGGATTCCGGCGACATTGGGAGGCTGCGGTTTCGATTTCGGATGCAGCAAGTCGATCGCCGGTTTTTTACCGGACGCTTCGAGTAGCGTCATCCCGAGCAAAGCGGCATATCGTCCGCGGCACTGCGGCTTTTGATCGATTTGGACCCGTGCGGTTTCCAGCGGATCGACCGTCCGGACATCCAGCGAATGCCGGTGAAGTCTGTCCGAGAGGGCGGGATACTCCTCTTCTCCCGCGAGAAACAGGACCGACTCGACCGGATCGTCGGAAATGTCCTGGAGTCCGACCGCACTGGTTCGGGTGATTTCCTGAAAAATCTTCTCTTCTTTCGCGTTCGCTCCTCCCGAATCGGGGAGTTTCACGCTTCGAATATAGACGATCTTCCGTTCCTTGACGACGACCAGGTCGAGTTCGTCGGCCAAGGCGTTGACGATCATCGTCGGCGGAGCGTCTTCTTCGAGCAGACCGCTGTCGAGAACGAAAGAAGTCGTCGCGGCGGCCCGGTATTCGATTTTATCCGGTTTGCAACGCGCGGTTTTTCCGATCACTTGGATCGCGCGCAGCCCCATCCGGCTTTGGGCGACCGCGAGGACGTTTCGCGGACCGCTTTGCGCGGTTCCGAGCGGCAGAAAATCGATCACATACGATTCCGAAAAGTTCGGCATATCGCGGAGCGCCTGATTTCTCAGCAGCTCCGGGATTTCCTCATCCTTGGCCGGAGGAAGCGTGAAGTACATCGCTTCCGCGGAGCCGGCCCCGAGCGCGAAAAGCGTCTTGCCGGACGGAACTTGGTTCGATTGCAGCAAACGAAGCAGAGCCGGGCCGACTTCCGTGGGAATGCCGAGGCTTGTGGGGGCGGAAATCTCCTCCGAAACGGTGTCCGAAGGCGCTTGCGCGAGCGGCCCGGAACCGATTTTCAAAACGGAGAGTTTGTCTTTATTTTGTTGGCCGAAAACGAAACGAACTTCGACGCCGTCCCAATCGACCGCAAGAAAACGAGGCATTTATTCAACAACTTCAGAGAATCACCAACCCGGCCTCAAAGCGATCATCGCTCCTTTCAGCCGGTATTTCGCTTGCGAAAAATACACACCGCAACCGGACGCTTGATTCTACAATTCGAGCGGTCGACTTTCAAGGCTGCCCGAAACGATCCGCCGTTTTGCATCCCCCTTTGACCGCTTGTCTATTCGAGCGATTTCCAGTAAAATCTTCTTCAGGTGGTGCGTTAAAGGACTATCCGTCGCACGTCTTTTCCGTGGGCTGCTACCGTTTTTTTTCGTTTCGTGGGATACACGACGCACTGCCGAAACGCTTTTCTTACTTTTCATCAGCGCAGCCGAATCGGGTCAAAGACGACTCACTTTACTCAGGAACACATTTTCATGCCTCGAATTGAAAAACTCTTACAACAACGCAGAAACTCCGGCTTCACCCTGATGGAATTGCTCATCGTGATGATCATTTTGATCGTTCTCATGGCGTTCATCGTTCCGATCGTCATCAACCAGATGAAGCAAGCGAGCATTCGACAGGCGCGGCTGCAATTGAACGCCTTCGATCAGGCGTTAACGACGTTTCGTGCCGAGCGCGGCTATTATCCGCAGGGCCGTGCCGATGTGCCACGAAGCGGGTTGGCCGTTCTCGTGGGAGAACAAAACACTTACACGCCGCAACAGCAACAAGGAGCGCAACTCCAAGGGACCGCGATGGGAGTGGGTGGCCCTGGCACCTTGGGAGGTCCGATGGGAGCCCAAGGCGGGATGATGGGCACGACGCCGCCAATGCCCGCCGGGATTGGCGGTACGCAACCGGGAACCGGAAACGATCCGACGCGCGGCGTCGGCGGAAATCTCAGCGAGGGCGTTCTTGGCGGCCCGGGAAATATGGGCTCTCTCACTCCCGATGGAGGAATGGGCGGACCCGGTGCATTGGGCGGCCCCGGCGGTATGACCGGACCCGGCGGTATGACCGGACCGGATGGAATGACTCCCCCACTTGGCGGACCCGGCGCGACGCCCGGCTCTTTGCCCGGCCCGGGAGGAGTGACGCAGCCGTCGAATTTGAGCGGTTTCGACTCGAAACAAGGTGCCGGAACCTCGCACAACTACTTGGGATCGTCCCTTCCCAAGGATCCGTGGGGAAATGAATATATTTACGAATATCCCACGAATCGACGTCCGCTCAACAACACGGTCCCCGCGATCTGGTCCGCCGGACCGGACGGGAAATCGGGAACCGACGACGACATCGTCAACTGGGAAAGTGAACGTTTGGAAATCGAACAGGATCCCGCCAAAAGAGCCGAATATGAAGCCCGCATGAGACAGCAAGGCGGCCAACCGGGCGTTCCCGGTGCCCCGGGCGTTCCGGGCGTTCCCACGATGGGAGGCGGTCCAATGGATCAAGGGATGGGCGGCATGGGCGGCATGGGAACCATGCCGGGCAACAACATGGGAATGGGCGGAGAGACGTTCCAGCCGAACCAACCCCTACCCGCCGGCGGAATGCCGGGACAAGGTACGATGATGCCGCCGCCGAATACGACGATGCCGCCGACCCAACCCCTGCCCGCCGGTGGAATGCCGGGACAAGGTACGGTGATGCCGCCTCCGAATACGACGATGCCGCCGAGTAATACGCCGCCGCCGATGAACTGAGTTTAGACCGGCCCGATAAAGATGCTCGATAGAATTCGAATACGCGGCTTGCTCGTTTTCGTGGGAGCCGCAATTTTGATTCCGCTTGCCGCGGAATGGGGCGGCGGTCCGCTTGCGGCACAGCAAGAGGAGGCAAAATCTCCGCCGCCGTACAAGGTTTTTGTTCCGACCAACGAGCAAGGAGAACCGGAAGGGGATGTCTACTACATTTCGTCCGGTTTTCTGAAAGAACTCCTCAAAGCGACGGAAGGGGCGGGCGGCTCGCATCAACCGTGGTCGATTACCGGAGCGCGATACGTCTGTTCGTTTTCCTACAATACACTTCCGCAAAGGGCGGGTCCGTCCCTCGTCAGTTTCAAGGCGGTTTTCGACATCCAATTGGATGCGGAAAACGCGACGATCGTCCTGCCGAATCTTCCACTCCAAACCGACGGGGCCAAATGGGACGACAGGCCGATCCAGCCGGTTCTCCTTACACCGATTCGAGAAACTTCTTCGACC